>CALQKL020000004.1 GCA_943331145.2 Chitinophaga pinensis | reverse complement strand
TCATTTTAAAGACATCTAGACTTATTATATTTTGAGACCCAATTTATAATCGTATGGTAAAGAAATTTTAAAGCAATCATCTTTCTTAAGATCTTTCGAACTTATTAAACATTCAACGCCAAACCCCAAACGCCAAACTTGCGAAGTAATCAAAATCAACAAAATGAAACTATATATTCATTCCACCACAAGCGCTAATGGTTTGTCCTGTTACATAACTACCCATGTCAGAAGCAAGAAACAAACAAACATTGGCAATATCTTCAGCTGATGCAAAACGGCCTAAAGGAATTAAAGATTTATATTTATCAGCGCTATTTCCATCTTGTAAATAACTGGTCATATCTGTCTCTACAAATCCAGGAGCAACGGCATTGCAACGGATATTTCTACTTCCCAGTTCTTTAGCAACACTTTTTGTAAATCCAATAACACCAGCTTTACTTGCTGCATAACTTGCTTGTCCTGCATTTCCCATTTCACCAATTACACTGCTCATGTTTATGATGCTTCCCGATTTTGCTTTCATCATCGGCTTAATAACCTGTTTGGTCATATTAAAAACGCTATTCAAATTCACTTGAATTACTTCATTCCATTGTTCAACACTCATGCGCAACAACAAATTATCTTTAGAAATACCCGCATTGTTAACACAAATATCAACTTGTCCAAATTCAGCAATAACATCATTTACAAAAGTTTCGCATGCATTAAAATCTGCAGCGTTACTTTGATAAGCTTTTGCTTTTACGCCCAATGCAGTAATTTTTTCAACAAGCGCGTTTGCTTTATCGCGACTACCATCACTAACATAAGTAAATGCGACATGAGCACCTTCTTGTGCAAATTTTAACGCAACAGCTTCTCCGATTCCTCTTGCAGCTCCTGTTACAATGGCAACTTTTCCTGTTAGTAAATTCATTTTGTAATTGCTTTTATGATTTTAATAGAAAATTATGTAGTGCGAAAATAACAAATAAAATAGGACCACATTAAATCATGGTTAGAATTTCTTCTAAAATTTTACGGTCGTTACAAAGTCGAGGTATTTTATGTTGACCACCCAATTTGTTTTTACTCAAAAGCCATTTATTGAAAACACCATTGGGTAAGACTTGAATTTTGGGTAGTCCAAGTGCAATATTGCCAGAGCGTTTGGCTTCATAATCACTGTTTAAAGATTTTAGTGCATTATCTAGTTCAATGGTAAAGTTATTTAAATTAGTTGGCGGTTGTTCAAATTCGATAAGCCATTCGTGGGCACCATTATGTGTTTCAGAAAAAAATATTGGTGCAGCCGTATAGTCTAAAACCCTTGAATTGGTGATTTGCGCTGCAATAGCAATGGCGCGATCGCTATTATCTACAATGAGTTCTTCGCCAAAAGCATTGATATAATGCTTTAATCTACCGGTTACCTTTATACGATACGGATTAATAGATGTAAAAGAAACAGTATCTCCAACCAAATATCTCCATAAACCGCCAGCAGTACTGATGATTAGTGCATAGTTTTGATTTAGTTTTACTTTATCTAATCCAATAGTTAAAGGCGCTGGTTTTCCATATTCTTCAACGGGCATAAATTCATAAAATATTCCATGCTCGGTAAATAACGTCATTCCATCATCGTTTGGATTTTCCTGCCCCGCAAAAAAACCTTCACTGGCATTATAAATTTCAAGATAATTTATTGGCGCGCCCATTATTTTTTCAAACTGCTCACGGTAAGGAATAAACGAAACACCACCATGAATATAAAGTTCAAGATTAGGCCAAACTTCTTTGATAGAAATTTTTCCTTTGATTTCTAAAATTCGTTTAAGCAATAACAACGTCCATGTAGGAACGCCTGCAATTGATGTTACGTTTTCATTAGCGGTTGCCGTTGCAAGCTTTTCTATTTTATCTGTCCAATTATCTAAAAGCGCAACGCTTAGTTCGGGGGTTCTAAGCCATTGTCCCCAAAATGGAGTGTTTTGCATCAACACGGCACTTAAATCACCATATTGAATTTCGTCATTAACTTGATTTAATTGATGCGAACCGCCTACCACCAAACCTTTACCCGTAAGCAAATCGCTCGAAGGGAAATTATTATAGTAATTGGCCAAAACATCTTTACTGGCTTTAAAATGATTTTCTTGCAAACTTTCTTCGCTAACAGGAATGAATTTACTTTTGCTACTTGTGGTGCCGCTACTTTTGGCAAACCATTTTACGGGTGTATTCCATAAAATATTTTCTTCACCGTTCATCATTTTTTCTATAAACGGAGCGGTGTTTTCGTATTCTTGAATGGGTACGTTAGCCTTGAACGCTTTAAGTGAATAGAGATTTGAAAAATGATGTGCTTTTCCGAAATCGGTGTATTGGGCTGTAGTAACAAGGTCTTGCAAAACATCTCGTTGAGCAGCAACAGGATGGTTTCTCCAATTCTTAATTCGCCAAATCCGCATTCTGGCAATTTTTGATATTGCAGGAGCAAGAAACTTCATTTATGAAAGATATGAAAAAATGTGGATGAATAAATAAGTAAGATTTGCATTTCGGCAAACCGTTAAAACCATAGGTTAAGGAATGTTTTAAAATGTAATGGTTTCAACCATTTATTTCTTCAATTTAAATTTTAAAAACCAGAATCTTCTAAATCATTATGCGAAGCTTGCTCGTGGAGATAGTCTTTTCTTTTTAATTCAAAATTTCTACCAAGATATAATCTACGCACTTGTTCGTCGCTTGCTAATTCTTCTGCGGTGCCGTGTTTAAATATTTTTCCGTCAATTAACAAATACGCTCGATCACAAATAGATAAAGTTTCATTTACATTATGGTCGGTAATTAAGATACCAATGTTTTTATATTTCAGCTTGGCAATGATTTCTTGAATGTCTTCAACCGCGATAGGATCTACGCCAGCAAAGGGTTCGTCAAGCAAAATAAACTTCGGATTTACAGCAAGTGCTCTTGCTATCTCTGTTCTTCTTCTTTCTCCCCCACTAAGCGTATCGCCATTGTTTTTACGAACATGCTGCAACCTAAATTCATTTAATAATGATTCGAGTTTTTCTTTCTGTTCGGATTTTTTAAGCTTTGTCATTTCCAAAACGGCAGTAATATTATCTTCAACACTAAGCTTTCTAAAAACACTTGCTTCTTGAGGTAAATAACCAATGCCCAATTGTGCTCGTTTGTACATGGGTAATTTGGTGATATTGGTATCGTTTAAAAAAACTTCACCCTGATCGGATTTAACCAAACCAACTACTTGGTAAAAAGATGTTGTTTTACCGGCACCATTTGGTCCGAGTAAACCAACAATCTCCCCCTGACTTACATCAAAGGAAACGTCGTTAACAACAGTTCTACTGCCGTAAACTTTTACAAGATTTTTACTATATATGGTTAAATTCATTATTTACAAATTTAGCGGATGTAAATTATTTGAAGCATTAAACTTTTATAGAATTGAGCATTTAATCTATAAAAAAATCAATCATTTTATTAAAACGAAATAAATTACTAATCTTGTTTAGGCTAATTAATATTAAAAATTAATTTGTTGCTAACAATTGTTTAATGATTTTAAATTAAATTATTCAATTAATTTGCAACATTAATACATTACAATTTTCCAAATCGGGCAACATTTTTCATAAAAAAATTAAATGGAATTTTCTCAACTTAAAAAAAATTTAAAAAAAGATTTTTCAAGTTTCCCTGTTCTGAAAGTGGCTTTATTAGCAGACTCTGCTTCTCAGTTTTTTAATCAAGCCTTGAGAGGATATGGCTATTCTCAGGGAATTAATTTAGAGATTTGGGAGGCAGATTACGACCAAATTTATCAGACAATTATTGATGAGCATTCTTTCTTGTACTCGCAATCACCAGACTTCATAATAATTTATCAATCTTCCCAAAAATTAATTTCTGATTTTTATAAAAAAAAGTTGAGCGAAAAGCAGTCATTTGCAAAAACGCACAAGCAATTTATAGAGCAATTAACAAATCTAATAAATAGCAGATTAAACGCTAATATCATTTTTATAAATTATCCTGAAATTAATGACAGTGTTTTTGGGAACTATACAAATAAAACGACTGCTTCGTTTTTATATCAGCTCAGGCTGATGAATCTAAATCTCATGGAATTGGCTATAAATGTAAAAAATGTCAACATCTGTGATTTATCCACCATTCAAAATTTTATAGGAAGGAGCACATTAAGCAGCGACAAGATGTACATAACTGCTGATTCTGTATTATCATTAGATGCTTTGCCTGTTATTGCAAAAAACATAAATGATATAATTCAAGCATATCAGGGTAAATTCAAAAAGTGCCTTATTTTGGATCTTGACAACACTTTGTGGGGTGGAATTATCGGAGACGATGGGGTTGAAGGAATACAAATAGGGGATCTTGGAATTGGAAAGGCATTTTCGAAATTTCAACAATGGATAAAACAACTGAAAGAAAGAGGAATCATACTGGCTGTGTGCAGTAAAAATACAGAACATATAGCTAAGGAGCCTTTTGAAAAACATCCAGATATGGAACTTCGGTTAGAGGACATAGCGGTTTTTGTTGCGAATTGGAATAACAAAGCAGATAATATCAGGCATATTCAATCCATACTTAATATTGGGTTTGATTCAATGGTTTTTTTAGATGATAACCCTTTTGAAAGGGGAATTGTAAAAAAAGAAATTCCGGAAATTACCGTTCCAGATTTACCAGAAGATCCTGCAGAATATTTATCTTTTTTATATCAGCAAAACTTATTTGAAACAACATCTTTTACAGAAGAGGATACCAAAAGGAATGACCAATATAGGGAAGAAGCAGAAAGAGCGGTGTTGCTACAAACATTTACAAATGAAGCGGATTATTTGCAAAGTTTGGAAATGAAGGCAGAGATTCAGCCCGTCAATAAATTTAGCTTACCAAGGGCTGCCCAGTTAACCCAACGAAGCAATCAATTTAATTTGCGTACAATTCGTTATACGGAAGAACAAATGAATGCAATAATAACCGACCCTAATAAGTTTACGCTATCTGTTTCATTAAAGGATAAGTTTGGAGAATATGGTTTAATTAGTTTAATCATTTTACACAAAACATCAAAAGATCAACTTTTTATAGATACTTGGATAATGAGTTGTCGCGTTCTAAAGCGAAACGTAGAGGAATTTGTATTGAATAAAATGGTAAATTTGGCTGCAATAAATGGCTGTCAATCGTTACGGGGTGAGTATCTTCCCACACAAAAAAACGGATTAGTAAAAGATCATTATAAAAACCTAGGTTTTACAAATATTGATGGATATTGGCAGTTACCGGTAAATGAATACAAAATTAAACACACACATATACAAAATTAAACACCAATTTAAATGTTTATAAAATCAGATGTTTTAGCGCAGGTAAATACAATTTTCAGAGATGTATTAGATAATGAGGATCTTGTAATTGAAGAAACTGCCACAGCAGATCAGGTATATGAATGGGATTCTCTTACACATATTCAGTTGGTAGTTGCAATAGAAAAACATTTTAAAATACGATTTACTTCATCTGAAATAACCAATTTTAAAAATGTTGGTGAGATGTGTGATGGCATTATACTTAAACTTGGGTAAAGGTATTTTTATCGTGTATTTAATTTGCCGTTTACATATTATTTAATTCATTAAGCGAAACGATGAAGCAAGGCGATTTTTTTAAAATAAGTTATAAAGTCACGAACCAAGTTTATGATGGGTTTATTTCAACATTTAATGATAAAAACCCCTTGCATGTAAACGAGTCCTATGCAGAAGATAAAGGGTTTAATGGAAAAGTGATGCATGGTGCAATTTTAAACGGATTTTTATCAAACTTTATAGGCGAGCAATTGCCGGTAAAAAATGTAATTGTTCAAACATATAAAATAGCATTTTTAAAACCAGTGTATCTCAATGATACACTATTATTAAAAGCTACTATCGCAGATGTTTTTGAGTCTGTGAATTGCATTATTTTAAAATACGTGTTTGAAAATGATTCTGAAATAGTTGTAGCAAAAGGTGAAATTTCAATTGGCTTAATATGAATTTTTTAATTACAGGCGGCGCATCAGGGTTGGGGAGTGCAATTACCAAATTAATTGCTCAAAATCACCCTTCATCTGTGGTTTATTTTACCTACCACGCTTCAGTTGAAAAAGCTAAAGCGATAGAAGCTAGATTTAGTAATACAAAAGCAATTCATTGTGATTTTACAAATACAGTAGATGTTAATAATTTATGCGATTTAATATCAAATGAAGAAATTGGCGTTTTGGTAAATAATGCCGTAACGAGAATCGATAAAAATCATTTTCATAAAACGCCTTCAAGTGTTTTTACCGAAGGATTTTTAACTGATATCGTTTCTACGCTTGAAATAACAAAATCATTTATTTTTAAAGCGAGAAAAAATAAACAAGGGCGAATCATAACTATTTTATCTGCTGCATTATTAAACACGCCACCTGCTGGATGGAGTGGTTATGTTGCCAATAAGGCATATTTACTTTCTATGCACAAAAGTTGGGCTACCGAAAACAAAGCATTTAACATTACGTCTAACTGTATTTCTCCTGATTTTATGGCAACATCTTTAAATAATGAAGTAGATGAGCGAATTGTTGAAAATATGATCACAAATCATCCGCTTAAAAGATTGCTAACCATCGAAGAGGTTGCAGACACTGTTTTATTTTTATGTAATGCAACACCTCATTTGAATGGGCAGAATATTGTTTTGAATGCTGCACAAAGTTTATTATAAATAATTAAAATGGGGTGGTAAAAACGTAATCAATCTCGTATTAATTAAATAATAAACAAAAAAATTTATCTAACTAATTATATTTCTAAATGCTCTTTAATTCCGTTCAGTTTTTATTCTTTTTTGTGACTGTAACCGGGCTATACTTTGTATTGCCACACAAATTTAGATGGATGTTATTATTGGCCAGCAGCTGCTATTTTTATATGGCTTTTGTGCCAATTTATATTTTGATTTTAGGATTTACAATAGTAATCGATTATTTCGCCGGAATAATGATTGAAAATAGTACAGAAAAAAAAAGGCGCTTATATTTAATTCTAAGTTTGATTGCTAATATTGGAGTATTGGCAATTTTCAAATATTACAATTTCATTAATGAAAATCTCTCCTTTCTGTGTAAAGCACTTGGCGGAGAAAATCCAATTCCTTTCTTAAAAATATTATTACCCATTGGTTTGTCTTTTCATACTTTTCAGGCTATGAGTTATACAATTGAAGTGTACAGAGGTAATCAAAAAGCCGAACGTCATTTTGGTATTTATGCTTTGTATGTTATGTTTTATCCTCAATTGGTAGCAGGTCCAATAGAGCGTCCACAGAATTTGCTTCATCAATTTTATGAACAACATTATTTTGATTATAAAAGAGTAACAGACGGTTTAAAATTAATGCTTTGGGGATTTTTTAAAAAAGTGGTAATAGCCGACAATCTTGCTTTATTGAGTAATGTTGTTTATGGTGATGTTTATCATTATAAAGGTTTATCGCTTGTCGTTGGTATGCTTGCATTTACAGTTCAAATTTTTTGTGATTTTTCGGGATATTCAGACATAGCAATCGGCTCAGCACAAGTAATGGGGTTTGACTTAATGACAAATTTTAAGCGTCCCTTTTATAGTAAAAATATTACTGAATTCTGGAGAAGATGGCATATTTCACTTTCTACTTGGTTCAACGATTATTTATATACACCAATTGTTGTAAATCGCAGATATTGGAACAAATGGGGCGTTGTATTAGCACTGCTCATTACATTTTTAATAAGTGGGCTTTGGCATGGAGCTGCTTGGAAATTTATTATTTATGGATTGTTACATGGATTAGCAATGATTTTCGAAGTTCTAACAAAAAAAACCAGAAAGAATTGGTCTAAGAAAATACCTAGTTATTTATACAATCCCCTTAGTATTTTCATTACCATTGCATACGTAAGTTTTAGTTGGATATTTTTCAGAGCTAACAACGTACACGATGCATTGTATGTTGTAAAAAACATTTTTAAAGGTTTGCATCTGAGTCAACTTTCTAATGTTTTTGCAGTTTGGGAGGGAGGGAATTATACCAAACTTACCGTTTTAACATCTTTGCTAATCATGAAACTAGTGCATCATTATCAGGAAAACTATGGCAGTATGAGGGCTAAGATTTCGATGCAGATTTTGCCTGTAAGATGGATAATTTATATTGCCGCTATTTTTGCCATCATATTATTAGGCGCATTTCAAAATACCCAATTCATTTATTTTCAATTTTAAATAACCGTTTGAATGAAGAAATTTGTTTTAAAATTGATACTTTTTACAATAACTATTATAATACTTGCTTATGCTCTTCAATGGTTTATTGACACCGGGTTAAAAAAATCAAATTATTCACCTGAATATAAAGAATGGTACGAAATCTATAAATCAAATATAAAAGCCGATATTATTATACAGGGTTCATCTCGCTCTTGGGTACATTTTTCACCTAAAGCATTAGAAGATGAATTTCATTTACCGGCATATAATTTAGGAATTAATGGCCAACAGTTTCCGCTGCAAAAATGGCGATTTGATATGTATATGAGATACAATAAAAAACCTCGCTATATTATTCAATCTGTTGATGTTAATTTTTTTAATAATCCGAATATATCATACGATTTCAATCAGTTTATACCTTACCTTAATAATGAATTTGAAAATAGATTTAAAAATCACAGTTTCTTTACTGAACTAGATTTTAATTTACCTTTATATAAGTATACACACACTGATGGTGCAGCTGCGTCAGGACTTCTTAATTTTTTCAACAAATCGCCTAGAAGCAATGGCAAATACAAAGGTTTTAAAGCGTATGCAAAAAACTGGAACGCTAATTTGGTTGATTCATTTAAACTAAAAAATCCAAAAGGCTTCAGAGTTAGTTTTGATAACACAACATATGCTTTATTTAATCAGTTTATTCAACAGTGTAAAAAACAAAATATAGAACTTATTCTTGTGTATTCACCAGTGCACGCATCATTGCAAAATCAGATTATAAATAGAGATTCAATAAAAAACATTTTCTTAGAACTTTCCAAAAACAATAATATTAAATATCTGGATTACAGTGAAATCCCTTTATGTAGTGATACGGCTTATTTTTATAATGCCAATCATATGAACGCAAAAGGGGTTGAAATTTTTAATAAAATTCTTGTTTCAGATTTAAAAAAAATCATCAAATAAAATTTTACTAGTTTAAGTTTATAATTTAAAGATGGCATTTGTTTCTAATTGGGTGTTTTAATGAAAAAAGCAACTTTAAAATCCATGTTCTGAATCTTAATTATACCGCCATTTTTTATATTATAACTGTACAATTGAAATAAATACGATCAATCTTTGATTTTCTTTTTAATTGGATTTATCTTCACCGTCAAAATAAATAAAAACAATCTGTAGAACAATTATTTTGAAAATAGTGTTTATAAAAAGGTTGAAAGCGTAAAAACGATTTAAAGAAAGTTAATAATAATTAAAGAAAGATGAAAGTAACAGACCATATTAATCAATCCAATAAAACGTTGGTATCATTTGAAATTTTACCGCCTTTAAAAGGAAAAGGCATTCAATCTTTATATAGTCATTTAGATCCATTGATGGAATTTAATCCGTCTTTTATTAATGTAACTTATCATAGAAGTGAGCATACGTTTAAAAAAAGAGCAGATGGCAGTTTTGAAAAAGTAGTGGTGAGAAAACGTCCAGGGACCGAATCCATTTGTGCATCTATCATGAATAAGTATAACGTTGATACGGTTCCACATTTGATTTGCGGTGGATTTGGTATAAACGAAACGGAAGATGCGTTGATTAATTTAAATTATTTGGGAATAGACAATGTGTTGGTTTTGCGCGGGGATGCGGCTAAAAATGAAAGTGCATTTGAACCAGAACCAGGAGGTCATCAATTTGCCATTGACTTATTAAAACAAGTTAAGAATTTGAATGATGGAATTTATTTGGAAGAGGATTTGAAAAATACAATGAAAACAAAATTTTGTATTGGCGTTGCCGGTTATCCGGAGAAGCATTTTGAGGCGCCCAATATGGAATCGGATTTAAAACATTTAAAAGCAAAAGTAGATGCCGGTGCAGACTATATCATCACTCAAATGTTTTTTGATAATGCCAAGTATTTTTCTTTTGTAAATGCATGTAGAGAAATAGGAATTAACGTTCCAATTATTCCAGGGCTTAAGCCTGTTTACACTAAAAAACAATTAACCATTTTGCCAAAAACGTTCCATATTGATTTGCCAACGCCATTATCTGAAGCTGTTCAGGCATGTAAAACGGACTTAGATGTAGAAAAAATTGGACAAGAATGGTTGTTGGAGCAATCGAAAGAATTGAAAAAAGCTGGCGTGCCTGTTTTGCACTATTATACATTAGGAAGACCAATGTTGGTAGCCAATGTTGTTAAAGAAGTTTTTTAATTGCTTTTATTTTTTATGGAAATGTAATAATCTGGTATTAATCATCGTTATAGGTTTATAAAAGTTTTAAAAAACGTAACCTATGCCTAGATTATCAACACACCAAGAAGTAATTCTTGTACAAGGAACCAAATTTGCCAACAGGCAATATGCTGAAAATAACAGTACACCAACTTCAAACAATTATTTATCAAAACATGAAAAGCTAAAAGAAGCTTGCTGGAATGGTCAGTTAAAAGAAATGATGCCAGAATTATTTTTTATGTTTACGCCAGATACGAATTTGTTTTTATGGCAAATGCGAGAAGGTGAAAAAGTAATCACGATGGAACTGTCGGAAGAGCCTACTGAATTAGATTTCCATGCTTCTATTGACCCATATATTTTTATGGAGATTCAGGAATACAATTAGAAAGATGTTTTTAAAATAAAATGAAGTCGTTTCAATTTGGAGCGACTTTTTTGTTTCATGCAAAGACTGGGAGGGGTTAAAACACGAAGGCACAAAGACGCAAAGACACGAAGTTTTGTTTAGAGTGAGAAACAGAATGTGAATGAAGAAGAAAGTCAAAACTCAATATTCGCTCTCATTTTCTCCCTAGAAAGGTAAAGTGTGATAAAAACTGTAGGGGTTGAAAATTTTCAACCCCTACAGTTTGATTTATAAATTGAAATTGGAAAACACTTCCAACCTTTTGAACACATTGAACCTCTGAAACCTCGTTTATCTTTAAATCAAAAACCGCCTCAAAATTTTGAGGCGGTTTAAATTTTTTTGAATACCATAATTTGGTATCAGATTGTTGGATTGTTTAAAAAGGGTTAAGGATCATTCGGTTTAGTTTTCACAGGTTTTGGTTTTAGCCATTATCGCTTTTTATAGCATAGGCCAGGATATTGGATTTGGTGTTTTTCATAGTTATTTTAAAGAACTTTTTTAAAATAGAAGTTGATCGATTTTGGTTTTTTGGATATTGAAAAGAACGTTTAAATTCTTTTGGATTTTGTTTGGATAGATATTTAATTCATTTTCTATCAACCAACTTCTTACACAAAGATGCGTCGATAATAGCTGCTCAACAAGCGCAATATTGCCCTTTTTTAGAGATGATGTAAATACATGTTGAGTAGTAAATTAACTTGAAGTTTTGTTGGAGATGTACGTTGTGAATGGAACGTATTTATACGTTTTTGAGGAAGCGATTGAATAATTCCTGCATAAAAAATCCCTGCTATTTTTAGCAGGGATTTTAAAAAAAATTAAAAAATGAAAACACAATTAAAATAAAGCAAATCCTAAGTAAAATGAAGCGTTGATTGAATTAATTGGTTCAATAACACTTTTACTTGTTTTGATAACCCTTAAACCGATAATTGTTTTATTCGTTTTTATATTAGCATCTAAAAAAACCCCGTTGGATTTAATTCCTTTACCATCAATGTTTTCATCAGCTTGTCCTGTAGTTTTAGTTTTTTCTGATATAGATGGAAAAAAAGAAAATTGATACCCCACACCAAAAGAAAAATTATCTGAGGGTCTGTATTTAATCATTAAAGGCAATTCAACGGAATTATTATTTATTGTTGTCTTTCTATTTGTTGTTCCGAAATTTTCATCTATTACAAATGAGTTGTTTGTATAATTAATTTCAGCTTGTAAATTAATTTTGTTTTCTAGTTCCAATACTTCGAAGTAACCAATACTGTAACCAACTCCAGACTTTAAGTTATCTGTTTTATCTGTTATTATTGAATAATTAGGTGCAACTTTAAAGCCGCTATAAATTTTAGATTGAGCCTGACTATTATTGCAGATCAATAAACCAATTATTATAATGGCATATGATATTTTTGTCATGATTTTAAATTTAAAAATTAATTGATGGTTTTGATATTTGCTTGTTTTATAGTGGTGCTTCCGGATCTAGTTTCGGTGCTATTTACAATGATATCACTTTGTGAATGATGCGTTTCGTTGCCATTGTATGGCTCTTGATAAAACTTTTTGAAATAACCAGCATAGCCCGTTACTTTAATTTTTACCGTACTAAAAAAAAAGTATTCATGCCTTTCAATGATATAATTTGGATGTACAATGATATCAACATTAGAATTTGAAATGGCTTTATAACCAGCAGATGCTTTAAGTTTTTTTAAGCCAACACCTTCGCTTTGAAATCTCAAGCCTTCTGCATATTTATTATCATCCTTCGATACCTTAAAGAATAGAAAATAGGTGGCTTCGGCTTCACCACTTATTTTTTTATTCATATCTACATCCACATCTGCTCTAATTGGATTAATCTCTGCTTTTGGTGAATACATTGGCACAGATAGTGTTTTAGTAAAAGTGGAATTACAAGAGCAAAGCATAAGGCCCGCTAAAGGAATCATTAATAATTTTTTCATTTTTTATATTTTATATTTTAAAATGCGAATATAAAAAAAGCGTAACAACTTTCATAATATTTATTATTCTTGTAATAAAAAGAGGCTGTCTTAAAAAGACAGCCTCTAAATTTTTTTAACCTTCACTCTTGGTTCTTCAGGATTGGGTTTTACTTATAGGGAGTAAACGTTTCCTGTTTTTAGAGTTTCTTTTTCATTGAAAAAGAAGTGGGTTTTAAAATTTTACAGATTTAAAAAAATCTGTTGCTTTTTTACCTGCTTACTTTTATTTGGAAAGTAAGTGGGCTTAGATGTTGGATCTACCGGTTTTTTTGCCATCATCGCTTTTTACGGCATAGGCTAGGATATTGGTTTTTTTGTTTTTCACCATCATCGCTTTTCACAGCATAGGTGAGGATATTGGTTTTGGTTTTCATTTCCGGATAAAATATTTATCCGTTGATATTGGATTTTAGTTTTTTTAGGGTACTGGATTCGTTTGGTTTTTTAGGATTTTAGAAATCAAAATCTTGTTTTAGTTTCATTCGATTTCTGATACAAAGATGCACCGCTTTTTTATCCTGTACTAGAGCAATACTGCCCTTTTTTCGGGGTGATGTAATTACCGAAATCAAGAAAAAAACAGCGTATAAGATACAGGGTAAAGAGGTGTTTTAACTTCGTATTTTTACGTTCTTGAGAAGAAATAAATGGGGTAAAATAAAAATGCTGCACCCTAAGATGCAGCACTGTATTGATTCTCATTGAATTTGTTGTTTATTTAGACAAGCTTTGAATAATATCGTATTTGGTTACAATCTGATACAAACCACTATCATCCTTACTCATGACCGCTCCGTTTTCTTTATTGATAAAATTGCTTAAACGCTCAACGGGTGTATCAAAACTAACTTCAGGATATGGACTTTCTAAAACATCTTTAACGAGATGCGATTTGATTTCACTGTTTACAAGCATCTTATTAAATAAACCACTCTCAGAAATTGCACCAACCATAATCCCGTTTTCAAAAACTGGAATATTTTCAATGTCGAATTTCTTCATCAAATGAATGGCTTCCATTACTGTTTGGTCTGTAGTTAAGCTGATAAGCTTTTGACTTTTTCTTCCATTGATGATGTCTTTAAAAGTATTCACATCCAAAAACCCGCGCTCCATCATCCATTCGTCGTTATATACTTTACCTACGTATCTACTTCCATGATCATGAAAAATACAAACCACAACATCATCAGGTTTTAATTGATCTTTTAAATTATAAACACCTTGCAAACAGCTGCCACAACTGTATCCTATAAATATGCCTTCTTCTTTTGCAATTCTTCTGGCCATTACAGCGCCATCTTTATCGGTAACTTTTGTAAACTCATCTATATACTGCATGTCGTAATTCTGAGGAACAAAATCTTCTCCAAACCCTTCGCTGATATAAGGATAAACTTCATTGTTATCTAACTCTCCTGTTTCGAAGTATTTTTTCAATAAAGAACCGTAACTATCAATAGCCCAAACTTTAATATTTGGATTTTTTTCTTTCAAATATTTTCCAGTTCCAACAATGGTTCCGCCTGTACCTGTAGCTACAACAAGATGGGTTATTTTTCCTTCGGTTTGTTCCCAAATTTCCGGTCCGGTTTGTTCGTAATGTGCTTGACGATTGGCTAAATTATCATATTGATTTACATACCAAGAATTTGGAATTTCGGTAGCTAATCTTTTAGAAACAGAATAATAAGAACGAGGATCTTCCGGTTCAACATTGGTAGGACAAACAATCACTTCGGCACCAACTGCTTTTAATATATCTGCTTTTTCTTTAGATTGTTTATCAGTGGTGGTAAAAATACATTTGTACCCTTTAACGCAGGCAGCGAGTGCAAGTCCCATACCTGTATTTCCGCTGGTTCCTTCTATTATTGTACCTCCGGGTTTGATTTTTCCTTCGGCTTCAGCCACTTCAAGCATTTTTAACGCCATTCTATCTTTAATGGAATTGCCAGGATTAAAATACTCCACTTTTGCTAAAACGGTACAAGGTAAATCCTTGGTTACTTTGTTTAATTTAATTAACGGCGTATTTCCGATAGTTTCTAAAATGTTATTAAGCCACATAATTTTTTATTTCAAAGATAATATTTCTAATAACTGGCCGATTGATTATTGATGATTTCAAAACAATACATAATTATCATAGATAAACATTAATAAACCTTATGCTATCGTAGAAAAAAACTTTAAATTTGTTCTTGTTGTTAAATATCTATTGGTTAACTTTTTAAAATAATAGCGTTTTATGTCAAAATCAGCTGCTTATGTAACATTTACCATTTTAATTTTGATTGCTTTTGCTTCATTGTTGATTCCATCATTACCCGGGCAAATTCATTCCGAATCAATAGACGCTGCGGATACGGCATGGATGTTAACCGCAACTGCATTGGTGTTGATAATGACGCCAGGACTTGCATTTTTTTATGGTGGGATGGTAAATAAGAAAAATGTGTTGAGTACCATGTTACAAAGTTTTATTTGCATGGCATTGATTTCAATAATATGGGTAGTTGTGGGTTTTAGTTTATCGTTTGGAGAATCTTTTCATGGCATTATTGGAAATCCACTAAGTTTTTTTATGATGAAGAACGTAGTAGATGGACAACCATGGAAGCTAGCACCAACAATTCCATTGATATTATTTGCTTTTTATCAATTAAAGTTTGCCATCATAACACCGGCATTGATTACAGGAGCATTTGCGGAGCGCATAAAGTTTAAGTCTTATTTACTCTTCATCGTTTTATTTTGTTTATTTATTTATTGTCCATTGGCACATGCTACTTGGCATCCTGAAGGCATATTGGCAAAAGCTGGCATCATTGATTTTGCTGGAGGAGTTGTTGTACATATGAGCGCGGGTTGGGCTGCGTTGGCGAGTGCGATATATTTAAAAAGCAGAACAGAGTCGGTTCATAATCCAGCAAGGATAACCTATGTGATATTGGGAACAGGATTGTTATGGTTTGGATGGATTGGATTTAATGCAGGATCGGCGTTTCATGCAGATACGATAGCAGCAATATCCATTGGAACAACATCTACGGCTTCTGCTGCGGCTGCATTTACTTGGATGATATTTGAAGCGGTTAGAGGAAGAAGACCAGGCGCAATGGGTGCATGTATTGGAGCTGTGGTGGGATTGGTAGCAATAACTCCAGCTGCGGGTTTTGTAACCATACCGCAATCATTCGTGATTGGTTTTGTAACCGCAATTGTAAGTAGTTTAATGGTGGAATGGCGCTCTAAAACAAACATTGATGATACGCTTGACGTGTTTCCTTGTCATGGTGTAGGCGGTATGATGGGCATGTTATTAACAGGCGTTTTTGCCAATACCAAAATTAATGCTGCAGTACCAGGAAACGGTTTGTTTTATGGAGAAACAAAATTGTTTATGGTTCAGCTTTTTGCCATGATTGGCGTTTCTGTTTTTGCGTTTTTAGGCACATTTGTATTATTAAAAATTACAGATTTAATTATGCCATTAAGGGTAAGTGAAATGGAAGAACAAGAAGGATTAGATTGGAGTCAGCATGAGGAGAGGCTTTAGAAAAGAGGTTCAAGAGGTTCAAGAGGTTCAATGCGTTCAAGACGTTTAAAGGTTGGGATTGCTTTCACAATGAGCATTTTCGTCAAGTAAATAATGTTTAAATCGCTGCGCCGGCTTAAAAAGTCAGCGTGAAAATGAGAATGAAAGCGAAAATCGATTTTTGACTTTT
Organism: Chitinophaga pinensis; assembly: GCA_943331145.2. Taxonomy (GTDB): domain Bacteria; phylum Bacteroidota; class Bacteroidia; order Chitinophagales; family Chitinophagaceae; genus Ferruginibacter; species Ferruginibacter pinensis_F. The sequence goes on along the minus strand of CALQKL020000004.1, from coordinate 9,486 downwards.
TTCTTCATTCCCATCCTGTTTCTCGCTCTAAAATAACCTTCGTGCCTTTGTGTCTTCGCGTCTTTGTGTTAAAAAAAATTCTCGTAGAGAATTCATTCAAAAGGTTGGGAGTATTTTCCATTAATTTTCTTCTTTGTTTTATAAAAACACTTCGTGCCTTTGTGTCTTCGCGCCTTAGTGTTAAAAAAATTCTCGTAGAGAATTCATTTACGAATCCTTCGTGTTTTAATTTAATTGGTGTTGAATGCTTCAAACAATAACGAAATCAAATCCAGATTCCTGTATCAAAAATCCAGAATCCCTCAATATTTTATCTCCCCTCAAAAATAATTATGCATTTTCTTTACTGATTATCAATGCGTTATAAATGTGTCGTAAAAAATAACGGCATTTTTCTTTGGTTAATAGAACATATCACCATTATCTTCGCACTCCAAAATTTTATAGCCTCGGGGATAGCTGAGGCATCACTTAAAAAAAAGTAAAAATGAGTAAATTACATTTCACCACTAAACATGCGAACGAGGCTACCGTGCAGCGTAATTGGTACGTTGTAGATGGTACTAATCAAACCGTTGGACGTATGTGCGCAAAAATTGCGTCTGTTCTTCGTGGTAAGAACAAAGCTTATTACACTCCACACGTTGATTGCGGAGATTTTGTGATTGTAACCAATTGCGAAAAGGTAGTTTTTACCGGTAATAAAATGGCAGATAAAGAATACTTAACCTACAGTGGATACCCAGGGGGTCAAAAAGGTGAAGCTGCTAAAGATTTATTAAAGCGTCGTCCAGAAGTAGTTATCGAAAGAGCTATTAAAGGTATGTTGCCAAAAAATAGATTAGGCCGCAAAATGTATAAAAAATTATTTGTTTATGCAGGTGCTGAGCATCCACATGCTTCACAAAAGCCAGCAGAATTAATCTTCACAAAAATTAAATAATCCATTCAGTAATTGTTACTGATTAAATAAAGTATAATAATGGAAAAACAAAAAAATGCAGTAGGCCGTAGAAAAGAAGCGGTTACTCGTGTGTTTCTCTCAAAAGGAGAAGGAAAAATTACCGTTAATGGAAAAGATTACAAAGATTATTTTCCATTGGTGTATTTACAAAATCAAGTTGAAGCTCCTTTGAAAACAGTTGAGCTTACAGATAAATTTGATATTTTGGTTAATGCAACTGGTGGCGGTGTTAAAGGTCAAGCAGAAGCAGCTAAATTAGGCATTTCAAGAGCTTTATTAGAAGTAAATCCTGAATTGCGCCCAGTGTTAAAAGCAGCAGGTTTATTAAAGCGTGATCCTAGATCAGTAGAACGTAAAAAACCAGGTCGCAAGAAAGCAAGAAGAAGCTTCCAGTTCAGCAAGCGTTAATATAAAATTGTTTGTAGTTTATGGTTTGTTGTTTTCAAACCATAAACCATAAACCATAAACATTCAATAATAATTTATAAAGAAAAGATAAATGGAAAATACATCATTACAACAGCAACTTTTAGAAGCAGGTGTTCATTTTGGTCACTTGAAGAAAAAATGGAATCCAAAGATGTTGCCTTACATTTTCGCTGAGAAAAAAGGTATTCATATCATCGACCTTAACAAAACGGTTGAAGGTATGCAAGAAGCAGCAGCAGCTATGAAAGCGATTGCGCGTAGCGGAAAGAAAATCATGTTCGTTGCTACAAAAAAGCAAGCTAAAGAAATCGTATCTGAGTGTGCTCAACGTGTAAATATGCCTTACGTAACTGAAAGATGGTTAGGTGGTATGTTGACAAACTTCAATACTGTTCGTAAAAGTGTTAAAAAAATGCAGAGCATCGAAAAGTTATTAGGCGATGGTAGTGCAGAAAATCTTACTAAAAAAGAAAGATTAACATTAACGAGAGATAAAGAAAAAATGGAAAAAGTGTTGGGCGGTATAGCACAAATTAGTCGCGTACCAGCTGCTTTATTCATGGTTGATATAGGTCATGAGCACATTGCACTTGCTGAAGCAAAGCGTTTGAACATCGGTACTTTTGGTATGGTTGATACCAATTGCGATCCAAATAAAATTGATTTTGCAATTCCAGCAAACGATGATGCTACAAAATCTATTTCTATTGTAGTTAATTATATCACTGCAGCAATTGCTGAAGGATTACAAGAACGTCAAATGGATAAAGATAGCGATGATGATCAAAATGATGTTGAAGAAAGCGCAGAAGCAAAAGCAGCACGTTTTGAGCAAAAAGTAGATGGTGGTGATGACAGAAACAAACGTGGCAGAGGTCCAGGTGCAGGTTCTGGCGCTCCAGCTAAAAGACGTACAACTGGTGGTCCAGGTGGTGGTGGAAACAGAAGACCAGCTGGAAAATAATTTTAAAATAAATTAATTTATTAAACATATTTAAAACATTTATCTTCAAATACGAAGAATAAAAGGAGGTAACTATGAGTACAATTACAGCAGCAGACATAAATAAATTACGTCAGGCAACTGGAGCAGGAATGATGGATTGTCGTAAAGCATTAACAGAAAGCAACGGTGATTTTGAAGCTGCAATTGATTGGTTACGTAAGCAAGGTCAAAAAGTGGCTGCAAAACGTAGTGATCGTGAAGCAAAAGAAGGTGTTATTTTAGCATATCCAACAGCAGATAATAAAGCAGGAATCGTTTTATGCATCAGTTGTGAAACAGACTTTGTAAGCAAAAACGCTGATTTCGTAGCATTTGCTCAAAGTATTGCTGATGCTGCCATTGCACACAATGTGAAATCTGCAGAAGAATTAAATAATGTAGAAATCAATGGTGCAAAAGTATCTGATATGATTAATGATAAATTAGCTGCTATCGGAGAAAAAATTGAAATCTCTAAATTTGAAAGAATTGAAGCGCCTTTTGTTGCTACATATATTCATGGTTCAAACCGTATGGGTGTATTGGTAGGATTAACATTAGAAGCTGCTGAAGCTGGAAAAGATGTTGCTATGCAAATTGCTGCAATGAATCCATTAGCTGTTGACGAAAGCTCAATTTCTCCAGAAGTAATCGCTAGAGAAAAAGATATCGCTATTGAAATGGTAAAAGCAGAAGGAAAACCAGCAGAAATGGCCGAAAAAATTGCAATGGGAAAATTAAATAAATTTTTCAAAGACAATACTTTAATGGCTCAAGCCTTTGTAAAAGATGGCAATAAATCTGTTTCAGAATATTTAAAAGGCATTGATGCCAATTTAAGTGTTACTGAATTTAAGAGAGTTGCATTAGGATAATTTATTAAAGCCCGGTTTTTAAAAGCCGGGTTTTTTTTGATTATTATTTTTATATTTATTCAACAATAAAAAATTGACCCAACCATGTTGCCAAAGTACAAAAGAATATTATTGAAACTATCCGGAGAATCTTTAATGGGAGATAAAAGTTTTGGTTTAGACTCTGATGTAATTGCTCAGTACGCAAAGGATATCAAACAGATAACTGATATGGGCGTGCAAGTAGCATTGGTAATTGGAGGCGGAAATATTTATCGTGGAATGAATGAAGCAGAAACCGGTATTGAAAGGGCTCAGGGTGATTACATGGGCATGCTCGCTACAGTTATAAATGGTATGGCTGTACAAAGTGGACTAGAAAAAGCTGGTGTGTACACCCGTTTACAAAGCGCAATCAAAATGGAACAAATTGCAGAACCATATATCCGAAGAAGAGCAATTCGTCATCTTGAAAAAGGACGTGTTGTAATCTTTGGAGCTGGTACCGGTAATCCATATTTTACTACAGATACGGCAGGTTCATTAAGGGCCATTGAAATAAAAGCAGATGTTATTTTAAAAGGAACGCGTGTAAATGGTATTTATACTGCTGATCCTGAAAAAAATCCAGATGCCACAAAATATGATAAAATTACTTTCTCAGAATGTATAAGCCAACAGCTTAAAGTAATGGATATGACTGCTTTTACACTTTGCATGGAAAACAATTTACCGATTATTGTTTTTGATATGAACCAACCAGGAAATCTTTTGAATGTGGTAACGGGTGAAAAAGTTGGAACGTTGGTGAGTAATTAGCACTGGGTACTAGACAAAAGAAACACGAAGTTGAAATGCTTGCAGCATTTTTTGACACGAAGGATTTGAAACACGAAGACACGAAGGTTTTTTGTTTTTTTAAAGATGCTAACCCTATGGAGAATGCTTCTAACCCTTTTGAATGAATTCTCTACGAGAATTAATTTTTAACACTAAGTCACGAAGACGCAAAGACACGAAGGTTTTTTGTTTTTTTAAAGATGCTAATTATTGGAAAATACTTTCAACCTTTTCAACCTTTTGAACATATTGAACATATTGAACTCATTGAACCTCACAAACCTCTCAAACCTCATAAACTTCCATCTACTTTAATCTATATTTGAACTATGTCTGAAAAATATTACAGGGGAAAAATTACATACATCAACAACGATAAGCAGATTGCTACAATTGAATATATCACAGGAAATAAATCCAAAAATATTCAGGCAATTATTGATGATAAGCAACAGGAGAAATATGTACAACTTAAATTAATTAAAAAGCCTCATCGCTTTTTGGTTGGAGATAATGTGAAATTTATCATTAAAAAATCGAGTGCTGGCGTTTTTTTTGCAGATCATGTATTATATGAATTTAATAATGCGCTTGAAGTATTGATTAATAAAGCACAATTAACCAATAAGTTTTTAGGTTACATTAAACAAGTAGAAGACCAATATTTTATAAAAGAAATTGAAAGTTATTTATTCTTCCCATTGCGTGTGTATAAATATGAAATCCCTCCAACCGTAACAGAAGCCGATAGGGCGGTTACTTTTAAACTAACGAACTTAGAAAAATCGGATAAGATTTCTGCAGAATTATTTAACCATCAATATACACCTGGCTTTTTAATTGCCATAAAACAATCTAAAAAGGAAGAACCTATTGAAGCCGTTGTTTCAAAAATTACACCTTTTGGTTTGTTTGTTATTTTAGCTGAATCGGAAATTGAATGTAAAATTGTGATTGATGAAGTAATAGATCAAAAATTAAAATCTTCGGAAATTATTTTAGGTACAGCTTTAATGGTTAAAATAAAACATTTAACGCCAGATAGGTTGGTGGTTGAATTGGAATAATTCATTTTTGAAGCTCAACTTTTTTATAAAAAAAATGCCCACTGAAAACAGCGGGCATTTTTAAAAAATAGTCTTCTTTATTGAGTTCTACGAATTCTGAAGGTACATGATGTATTGTAAATTGTACTCGTTGGAGCACCTCCAATTAAAGCACCTGAGAAATTTCCAGCAATGAATTGACCAACACTTCCGTATTCTGTAATTTGTACATTTATTGGTGAAGTTATAGAGGTTGAATCATTTCCAACATGTGAAGTATATAAACTCATCAATTGTTGTGTACTTCCAGCAGAAATATTGGTTTGAGAGATTTGAAAATATGTTTGATTATAAATTGAAGTTCCTCCTGATTGGGTAATATGAGTACCGTTTAAAGAAATTGAAACAGGATTTGATTGTACATTAACATAAAAACCAAAAGAATCTACCGGTGATGAATAGTTGTAGTTTGTACCATTAATGTTTAAATTAATAAATTGCTCAGTTGTAGTTCCGCATGCTTGTAAATTAGGCACAGTGTTATTTCCTGTATTTATCGTATAACTAAATGGTGTGCTTTGTTGATTGCTTGAAATGTCTTCAGCTATAAACGTAACGCTTTCAGAATTTCCATTGCATAAAAGATTTGAAAAATTGAAGGTGCCAGTTGAGCTAAGGTTGTATCTATAGTATTGATTATTTTTGAGCATAATGATATAACCATTTGAAACGGCAGCATTGTTACAATCTGTTACTGTACCTGAAACGTTAGCGGTATGTGCTGTAGTATTTGGAATGGTAAGATTTCCTAAAGAAAGATTGGAATTGTTTGTGCTGAACGTTTGTGTATATGCTGCAGTACCACAATCAAATTGAGTATATACATCCAATTTCAAAGAAGCATTATTTGGAACAGCGCCTGCAACAAATCCACTTGAATCGGTTAAGCCGTAGCTATAACTTTGTGGTAAGTTTACATTGGTTATTTTAACCCAAGTATAAGGAATTGGTTGACCATTTTCATTTACTAGTGTACAATTGAATTGAACAAAATTGCTTGGTACATCACAATTCCAAAATGAAAAATGCGCAACATCTCCAACATAATTATTGCCAACTTTTGTTGCAGATCCTTCTTCTTTCCACAAACCATTTGATTCATCAAAATACCATAATGGAATTGATGCTGGTGCAGTAGTGCTTAAAGAACTTGGAATTGGAAAAGTTAGGGTTGCTTTTTTACCTGAAGCAATTTGTAATGCTTGTCCGTTGTCACCTTTTAATTCAACAGCCACCATCCCGAAAGATTGTAACACTTTCATTGAACCTTCTTGATTTATCCCCCTTAAATCACCTGGCATAATTGAATTGATATCAGATGCCGTTGGGTTGATGTATGAAGCTGAAACGTATACAGTTCCGCTGTATGGATTGCTATTAGAAGAAAGTAAATCTTGAATTCCGTTTACAGGAAAATCTATTTTCATCCCATTTGATAAGCTTATCGTTCCACCATTTAAACCGTTGAAAGATCCGCTGTTTAATTTTGGAATTAATTTAATTCTAAAAAATGCAGATTTGTTTTCAGTGGCGATGTACGTTTTAATACCAGGAAAATATCCTGATTTTTTTACAGTAACAACTGCAGCAGTTTTAACAACACTTACATTTTTAACTGAGAAATATCCGTAATCATCCGTTGTGGTTGTTTTATCATACACAACAACTGATGCACCAGCAACAGCTTGATTGTTTTCATCAACTACAAATCCAGAAACAGATGAATTTATTTTAGTAGTTAAATTCGGAATCTGGTTGATGCTGTCAACTAGGGTTTCATCTAAATCTTTTTGACAAGACCATAACGCGGTTGCTGCCAATAAAAGAACCAGCAAACTTTTGAAAGAAGAAGCAATAAAATTTTTCATTTTTTGGTATTTATAAATTAGGAATTAAAGTTAAGACGCAATGTTTGTATTTTTTGTTGCCTTATTGATTTTTATTTTTAAGATTCATTCTTAAGCCTAAACGCAAACCTGTATTAGTAAAGCGTTGTTTGAAATGGGTGGTTTCTTTATTCATCAATGAAAAATTGTATCTAAAATACGGTTCTGTGAACACGCTTAACTTATTGTTAAGTTGACGAACAATAGACATCGACCCAATAAAACCTAAGCCAATATTGGTTTTCAGCTGATATGCTTTTGAAAGTGTTGAAGCGTTCATTGCAATGGGTTGTAAATCGCTGTTTAAAATATCGCCTTTATAGAAACTAATTATGTTCATCACAACACCTGCATTAACTATAAAATCCCATTTGCTTTTTTGCCATCCATATCCAAGTGTAATTGGCAGATCAAATGTTCTGTATTTATTATAAGTTGTTTTATATCGGGTACTTTCTGTTTGATAAATATCAACGGTATCACCAGAAGCATTTGTAACGTATATGATTTGGATGATGTTTCCTTTTGAAAATTTAAACTGTTCATTAATTTGACTGTAATTTAATCCAGCACTAAAGTTGAAACGAGAACCAAATTCTTTTACATACCTCAATCCTGCACTAAAAGACAGTTGAGATGAAGTCACCTCGTTTCTATTTTTTAAATAGATTGAATTGGCAGAATCTGAAAACTGACGATTAATAAAATCAACACTGCTATAAATGTCCAAAAAACTGCTGTTTTCTTTATTATTAAAATCAGGACAAGGGATGGTTAATTTAGGAAAAGTTTTTGCATTTAATTTTAAAGAAAAAAGATTTGATTTCTTTAAAAGGGCAACCTCAAAATCAAATTTATTTTTTAATTGTACATCAGCATCATCAAGCACTTCATCTATTTCAGCATTTTGAATATTTGCTTTTTTTTGAGCATTTTTTTTGAATTTGTTGTTTTTTGAATTTGGGATATTGTTTTTTGTTAAATCATTTTCATCATCGTTTGAAATTTTACTTTCACTTAATTGGGTTGATACTTTTGGTTTTTTGGATGTTAAATTTGGATTTAAGTGGGATGAGTTTGAAAATGAATTGTTATTGTTGTTATTTTGATTATTTGAGTTGAATTCGCTGTAGTTATTTTCAGCAGCGCCTATATTTTTGGTTTCTGTGTTTATATTTTTTGAATCTGTAGATTCAATGTTTTGTGTTTTGTTTTGGGATTGAATGTTGTTTACAACAATTTCATTATTTGAAAGTTTATCTTTTGAACTTGAATTATTATTAAAGATGTTTTTAGAAAAAATAGTGTACCCTAAAACTATAGAAAGTGCAACAATTCCAACCAGCATAAAAGTTCTATTGATGCTATTAAAAAACCAAAAACCAAAACGTTTTTTATTTTCTTTTTTGGCAGCTATTTTATTCCAAACATCATCAGATACCTCACCATCTATGTGAAGCATTTGTTGTTTGAAAAAGTCGTCGAATAATTTATTTTTCATCAGTTAATATTTAAGTCAAAATGAAAAAATATGAAATTGTTGACTTTCCATTTTTTTACTTTTTACTTTTTACTTTTAATATTTTTTACAAATCTCATGCTCATTTTATTACTTCATTTTGCATGGATAATATTTGTTTTTGCAACACGTTTCGAGCTTTTGCAAGCTGACTTCTGCTGGTCCCGGAATTTATTTTTAAAAGCTCCGCAATTTCATCATGTTTATAACCTTCAATAACGTACAAATTAAAAATCAATCTATACCCATCGGGTAAATTATTTATAAGCGCAAGAATTTCTTTTTCGCCTAAAGCGCTTAAAGAATTCTCCTCCTGAAAATAGTTTTCTTCATAATTGGCTTCGTAGTTAAATGATTTTTCGTAGGTGAAACGAATCAAACTATATTTTTTCAATGCTACATTAACCACAATTTTTCTAATCCAACCTTCAAAAGAACCTTCGTGTTTAAACTGATGAATTTTTTCAAACACTTTACAAAACGCTTCAATTAAAATTTCTTCGGCATCCACTTCATTACGGGCATAGCGAAGACACACGCCCATCATTCGTTTGGCGTATAAGTCAAAAACTGATTTTTGAGCAACGTGTTCCTGACGGACGCAACCTTTTATTAATTGTTGTTCTGTCAATATTTAACGTAGTTAATTGATTTTAATGAGAGATACGTGTAGAATAGATTTCGTTGCCTATTCTAAAAATTACATTGTGAAAAGTACGAAATAGAAAGAATAGATAAAAATAAAATCGAGTATAAAAAAAATCCATGTTAAGTTAACCGTTGATTGGCTTCTTAACATGGAAAATAAAATTAGTTATCAAATAAAAACTAGCTTATCCATTCATTGATGTCAGGAATTCGGCATTGTCTTTTGTTCCTTTCATATTTTTCAACAACATATTG
>CALQKL020000003.1 GCA_943331145.2 Chitinophaga pinensis | reverse complement strand
TCTGATGAGATTTCCGATTTTATTGATAAACATAAATTCTCATTATCATTATTACAGCAGCCCGAGCTTTTTTTGAGAATGAGGCCAAAAAGAAAGGATCAAGTTTTAGCGAAATTAAAAAATGCGGATATTCCATTTGAAATAATTGAGCCAGATACGTTAAAGCTTATAAATGGAACTTCAATAGAAAATTGTTTGGAAATCAATAAAGAAGTTGTGATTCAGGATTTGAATTCGCAGAAAGTTTTTGATTTTTTAAAAAAAGAAAAAGCCGAGGAAAAATCAGAATCAGTATGGGATTGCTGTGCGGCAAGCGGTGGAAAATCGATTTTATTATTTGATTTATTTTCAGGAAAAATAAAACTAACAGTTAGCGATATTCGCGAAAATATTTTAACCAATTTACAACTTCGTTTTAAAGACGCAGGCATTAATCTTCAAAAAAAATTTGTACAAGATTTATCTCAAAAATCAGGATTGTTGTTGGATGATAAATTTTCGATAATCATTTGTGATGCGCCTTGTAGCGGAAGTGGAACATGGAGTAGAACACCCGAACAATATTTTAGTTTTGATAAAATACAACTTCAACAATTTGTAGAAAAGCAAAAAAACATTGTTGTTAATACGTTACCTCATTTGGCAAAGGATGGCTGGTTTGTGTACATTACTTGCTCCGTATTTAAAACAGAAAATGAAGACATGGTTGATTTTATCCAGCAGCACTTTTCTTATCAATTGCTTGAAATGAAATACCTCAAAGGGTTTGATAAAAATGCGGATAGTTTATTCGTTGCCTATTTTAAAAATTAATTATTGTTTTATAATACGTTGTACAACTTCTTTTTTATCATTTAAATATACCGTTACAAAATAAATGCCTCTAGCAAAATTTCGGAAGTTTATGCTTTTTGTACCTGTACCAATAGCTTGTTCGTATGTTGTTGCTAATATTTTCTGTCCAGAAATATTATGAATGATTACATCAACTTTTGTGTTTACAATCCTATCCATTTTTATATACAATTCATTGCTAACAGGATTTGGACTAATTAAAAGTGTATTTGCTGAGGGGGGAATGAAAATGCAAGGGTTCAAATAATTAACAGTGCTAGAATCAAGATAAAAAGTAGTGTCTGTTCCAATGCTCATTTTATATCGATATTGAACAGTTCCATAGTTTGTTTGATCCAGATTATCAATGTATTCAAAATCATGAATACCATATTGACTATCACTATGAAGAGTGGCTATTTCTGAGTAAACTGTTTGATTAGGAAATTTTCTTTCAACAGAAATGTACATAGATGTATCAGTTTTAATGGAAAGATTTAAAATAGATGTACACTGAAAAAAGCGAGCATTATACGTTGCATAATTTTTTTGAAGTAAAACAAATGCTTTTTTAGCATTGGGGATTCCAAAACCAATTCGATTATCAGGGTTATAGAAATTTGACGCGCTTTGTTTTAATACACTTCTGATTTTCATATTTGAAGCTTCAGGAAATGCTTGCCATAAACAAGTTGAAATTCCAGCCATGTTTGGACAAGCATAAGATGTACCGCTTCCAAAATTTGGCATTCCGGTATTGTTATTGGCAACAATTGCGTTTCTTCCTATTGCAGCAACATCAGGTTTTATTTGTCCATTGCTATTTGGACCGTAACTACTGAAGTTGGCTACAACGCCTAAACTATCTACAGCACCTACCGCCAAACAACTATCCGCATCAGCTGGGGTTATTATATAACGCCAAGAATTGTTGCCTTCATTACCAGCAGCAATCACCATGAGCAAACCTTTTCTAGCTGCAATGTTTGTGGCTTTAGCGCTAATGGTGGTATTGCCATTCATATCGGCATAAGTATAATTAAATTGTGTATCGCTGAACGTATTGTATCCTAATGAAACCGAGCATACATCTACGCCTAAACTATCTGCTTTTTCTGCAGCAACGCAAAAATTATGTTCTTCAATTGGGTATTCGCTCCGCACATCTTCTGTACGAAACAAATAGAAAGAAGTTTTAGGCGCAGTACCCATAAATACACCAGGAAGATTCGCACCAATTGCGCTTAAACAATGCATTCCGTGTGCATCATCTTCAGAAACGCTTTGCTGATTACTTACAAAATCCCAAGTGCCCAATATTTGCCCGTTTCTATTTAAACTATCAAATGTAGGAAGTGTATTATATCGATAAAAGCCTGCATCAATAATAGCCATCTGCATGCCTTTTCCATTAAAACCATGATTATGTAAAAAATCGCCTTGATGGATTTTTATTTGAGCATTTGAAGCACCATATTGGTAAACATTTTCTTGTTCTGTTTTGTAAATACTATTGCTTAAAGGCAAAGCTGTTAAAGTATCATCAGCAAATTTCGATAAGACATTAGTTGAATTTCTAGAAGCAATGGCACGTGTATTTTCAACAAAAGGTAAATTAGAAATTGCTGTCAAAGCAGCTGCATCTCTGGTTTCTATTGAAATTTGGTTCATCCATTTTGATTGATTCAAAATGGTAACGGTGCCAGATGTGCGCACAGCTTCTACATAATTATTATTTATCGGTAAATCTGTACTGTCAATATTGATGTTGTATCTCAATCTTTTGTCAATAGCTCTTTGCGATAAAAATTCAATAGCATTAGAGAGCGAATAAACACTATTATTTTTGTTTTTGAATGTTATAAGATATCTGTTAAGCTGTGCTTTTGAAACAAAAAAATTTGTCAACAAAAAAATACAAATCAGAAATTTATTCATAAAAAACAAGTTATAAAAATGTTCGAATTTGTTATTGACTTCTAATTAAGCATTTCCATCATAAGCCCATTTAATCCAAGTTGCACCCCAGGTAAAACCTCCGCCAAAAGCAGCTAAAATAATATTGTCGCCTTTTTTCAATTGGCTTTCCCATTCCCACAAGCATAACGGAATTGTTGCTGCAGTAGTATTGCCATATTTTTGAATGTTGATCATTACTTTTTCTTTTGATAAACCCATTCTATTTGCAGTTGCATCAATGATTCTAAGGTTTGCTTGATGCGGTACCAGCCAAGCGATATCATCACCTGTGAGGTTGTTTCTTTCCATCAATTCATAACTCACATCTGCCATTCCTTTTACGGCAAATTTAAAAACAGATTGTCCTTCTTGATGCACGAAATGCTCTTTAGCAGTTACGGTTTCAATTGAAGATGGTTTAACGCTACCGCCTGCTTTCATATGAAGAAAATTCTTTCCGCTTCCATCGCTTTTTAATAAACTATCCATTATGCCAATTTTTTCGGTTGTGGGCTCTAGTAATACTGCGCCAGCTCCATCTCCAAATATTACACAAGTGGTTCTATCGGTGTAATCTACAATTGCACTCATTTTATCAACACCCACCACAATTACTTTTTTATATCTACTGCTTTCAATCATACTTGTACCAACAGTTAAAGCGTATAAAAATCCAGAGCAAGCAGCACTTAAATCAAAGCCAAATGCATTTTTCATACCAACTTTATCGCTAAGGATATTTGCAGTTGCTGGAAAAACCATATCGGGTGTAACGGTTGCACAAATCACACAATCGATCTCTAATGGATCAATTCCACGTTTTTTTAACAATTCATTTACGGCAATAACAGCCATATCACTACTTCCTAATCCTTCACCTTTTAAAATACGCCTTTCACTAATACCTGTTCTTGTTAAAATCCACTCATCATTAGTATCTACCATGGTTTCGAGAATCTTATTAGTTAATCGAAACTCTGGTACATGCGCACCAACTGCAGTAATAGCAGCATAAATTTTTTCCATATTGGACTGTTTTTTACGTTAAATAATTGCCGTAAAAGTAATGCAAAAAATCTTTACTCGTTTTTCAGTATGTATGCTCGTAATTTATGCTTATTTTCGCCTAATACCTTTTTTACTTATGTACGCATATTTACAGGGAAAATTTACATATAAAAGTCCAGCTCAAATTTATATTGATGTGAATGGAATTGGATTTGAAGTAAACATTAGTTTACATACTTATTCTGCTATTCAAAACATTGCAGAAGGAAGATTATTTATTCATATGCAAGTAAAAGAAGATGGACATTCGTTGTTTGGTTTTTTTGACAAAGAAGAAAAAGATATTTTTTTGTTGTTAATTAGTGTTTCTGGAGTAGGGGCTTCAACAGCAAGGATGATGTTGTCTTCAACCCGACCTGATGAAATTACGAAAGCCATTCAACTAGGGGATGTAAAATTGCTAGAGCGTGTAAAGGGAATCGGTAAAAAAACAGCGGAACGTTTGGTATTAGAGTTAAAAGATAAAGTAGGAAAGCAAACTACTGGTTCATTAGGTGGTGTTTCTATTCCAATAGCTAACACAATTGAACAAGACGCACTTATAGCATTAACAGCTTTAGGAATAAGCAGGATTCAAGCGGAACAATCTATTCAAAAAATAATTCGTACAGAGCCTGATATTTCTAAATTGGAAGAATTAATTAAAAAAGCATTAAAAGCCATTTGATAAAAAACTACATTAACTGATTTACGGAATGTCAATTAATAGAAATTTATCACAATCATTATTCAAGGTAATGATGTGTGTGGCTTTGTTTACCGGTTTTGTCCTAGATGGATTTGGTAAAAATTTGTCACTAGAAATAATATTGAAAGCAGATACTTCTACACCTGCTACTTCTACCAATTTGCCCTATCCAATCACAGATAGAAGAGGAGATAATTTATCCATAAGCAATTACAATAGTTTCAATTATTTTCAACCGTCTAATCAAAAAGATTCCATTGTTTACGATTACGATTCAAAAAGATATATTGTTTACGAAAAAATTGGCAATCGTTATATACGCACTCCGCTGAGTTATTCTTTCAACGAATATTGGAGTTTAAAAAATCGTCAGGCAGAAATTGATTATTTTCAAAAGCGCTCTAACACTACAAATATTTTAAACAGAGGGAAATTTTCAAAACCAAGACTTCCTTTAACGGATGGTTTATTTAATCGATTGTTTGGGAATGGGAAAATTGAAATTACACCTCAAGGGAATGTGGATGTTACTGCAGGTTATCAAGGACAAAAAATAGATAATCCTACATTGCCTGAATCGGCTAGAAAGAACGGTGGACTTGATTTTCAGATGAACACTCAATTGAATGTTAATGCAAGTATTGGAGATAAATTAAAGTTCCCTATTAATTACAATACACTTGCCAATTTTGATTTGGACAATCAATTGAAATTGGATTATTCTGGAAAAGATGATGAGATTTTAAAAAGATTTGAAGCTGGAAATGTAGCTTTTCCTGCAAAAGGAACACTGATTCCAGGTGCACAACAATTGTTTGGTTTGAAAACATCTGTACAATTTGGAAAATTATTTATTACAGGCGTTTTGGCCAATCAGAAATCACAACGACAAAATGTAAATCTTCAAGGTGGAACAGCTGCAACTCCATTCGAAATTAAAGCGGATGAATATGAAGAAAACAGACATTTTTTAATCAGTCAATATTTTAAAGACAATTACAATAAAGTAATGTCGAACCTGCCTGCCATTATCGCACCAATTCAGGTATTGAGAATTGAAGTATGGGTAACCAATAAAAATGGTACTACTACTGATACACGTGACATTGTAGGACTTGCGGATCTTGCAGAGGCTCGCCCTTATTTACCAGCGCCAACGATTAATGTGTTGACCGGACTTTCTGTGCCGTTTAATGCTTCCAATGATTTACTTACAAAAATTTTAAGTCAACCCAATGCAAGAAATACCTCATTAATTTTTAATAATCTTCAATCGTTAGGATTGAGTCCTGTTCAGGATTTTGAAAAAACATTTGCAAGAAAACTTGATTCTACTCAATACACATTTAATAAACAATTGGGGATGTTGTCGTTGAGTCAGCCCCTTCAAACAGATGAAGTTTTGGGTGTTGCATTTCAATATACATACAATGGACGAATTTTTCAAGTAGGGGAGTTCTCGCAAGATGTTCCACCAGACAGCTCTTCAGCAAATCAAAAAATTCTTTTCTTAAAATTATTAAAGGCCACATCACAAAGACCATCATTGCCCATTTGGAATTTGATGATGAAAAATGTGTATACTGTTGGTTATGGATCTTTATCTGCTTCAGACTTTAAATTAGACGTTTTGTACCAACAGCCAGGCCTTGGCGCAAAACGTTATGTTCCTTATGGGGATATTAATTTGGGCTCTCCAATGATTTCATTGATTAACCTCGATAGATTAAACAGTCAGCTTGATCCACAGCCAGATGGTGTCTTTGATTATGTAGAAGGGTTCACCGTAGTGTCTAATTATAGTCGTGTTGTTTTTCCAGTATTAGAGCCATTTGGAAGAGATTTGGCAAAACAAATTTATTCAACGATACCTGCAAGCGTAACAGATACTCTTTTTTACGCACTATATGATTCAATAAAAGCGGTTGCACAGCAATACCCCAATTTAAATCGATTTGTTTTAAAGGGTACAGCTAAAACATCTGGGTCTTCTGAAATTAGTATCGGATATAATATTCCACCAGGTTCGGTAATTGTAACTGCAGGTGGAAGAACCTTACAAGAAGGCATTGATTACGATATCAACTACGATTTGGGAACCATCAAAATGACCAATCAGGCCATTTTAAATGCTGGACTTCCTGTTCAAGTTAATTTTGAAAACAACGCCACGTTTGGATTGCAGCAAAGAAATTACATGGGCTTGCGATTTGATTACATGGCAAAAAATACATTGAAAGAACAGCTTTCTTTTGGTAGTACCATTGTGCGTTTGGGCGAAAGACCATTTTTTACAAAAGTGAATTATAACGAAGAGCCGATTAGAAATACAATGTATGGCTTAGATGTAAATTATAGAAAAGATTTACCTCGATTAACGAAAATAATAGACAAGATTCCTTTTTACAGCACTACTGCTCCTTCAACTATGAATGCTTATTTTGAGGGTGCATATTTAAAACCAGGTCACGCGCCACAAATTGGAAGAGGAAATAATGGATTGGTTTATATCGATGATTTTGAAGGGAGTAAATCGGGGATTGACTTGAGGTTTCCATTAGTTAGTTGGTCGTTGGCTTCAACACCCGCACACGCTACGGATAGAAACGGAATAGAATTGTTTCCAGAGGCAATACAAAATAATAATTTAACTTATGGGAAAAGTAGAGCAAAAATTGCTTGGTATCAAATAGAACAAACTTTACAGCAACTTGAAGCAACCAACAACCCTATAAGCGATAGAAATGAATTGAGTGATCCTAGGGTAAGACAAGTATATCAGAAAGAAATTTTCCCTCAACGTACTACCAGTTTTGGTGAAAGTCAATTGGTAACATTTGATTTGGCATATTATCCAAAAGAAAAAGGTCCTTACAATTATGAAGCGGATAACACAAAAGTAAATACAACAGGGAAATTCATCGACCCTACTACAAAATTTGGTGGATTAATGAGAAACATCGATCAATCAGATTTTGAAACGAGTAATGTTGAGTTTATAGAATTTTGGTTACAAGATCCATTTATCTTACCACAATACAGCAACTCAACCGGGGGTAAATTGTATTTTAATTTAGGTAACATTTCAGAAGACGTTTTAAAAGATGGAAAACGTTTTTATGAAAATGGACTTACAACACCAAATGTACCATCTCCAGTAGATACAACCATTTGGGGTAAAGTGCCTAGAAATCCAATTCAGGTTACCAACGCATTTAGCAATAACCCTGATGATAGAAAATATCAAGATGTTGGTTTTGATGGACTTTCGGATACTGCAGAATTGAGGGTTCGTGCAGAATATTTATCATCATTAGAATCTACATTTGGATCAACTTCTCAGATTTATTTAAATGCAGTTAAGGATCCTTCAATTGACAATTATAGAAACTATAGAGATGGGGCTTTTACGCCTAATGATGGGATTTTAAAACGCTACAAAAATTACAATAGTCCTGATGGTAATTCACCCATTTCAAATGGTGGAGAATTTTCTTCTGCAGCAACATTGTATCCAGATGCAGAGGATTTGAATAAAGACAATACGCTGAATGAAACTGAAGAGTACTTCCAATATATTGTTGACATAAAGCCGAAGAATGCTACTGAAATGCTTATTGGAAACAACTTTATTGTAGATAAAAAAGAAGTTCCAGTGAGCTTAGTAAATGGTACCACAAGAAATGAAACTTGGTATCAGTTTAGAATACCCATTGGAAGTTACGACCGCAAAATTGGAAATATTCCAGATTTCAAATCAATAAGATTTATGCGGATGTTTTTAACTGGTTTTGAAGATAGTGTGGTGATGCGTTTTGGCTTGATGCAGTTAACTAGAAACGTTTGGCGTAAGTTTAAATATAAAATTGATTCTACTGGTTTATATGCACCAACAAGCTTTACGCCTTTCAATGTAGAAGCGGTAAATATTGAAGAGAATGACAAACGTACCCCATTGCCATATCGTACGCCAAAAGAAATCCAACGCGTACAAACATTAAGCAACAATGGTGTAAACCTATTGCAAAATGAACAAGCATTAAGCATGACATTTTGTAATTTAAGAAAAGGTGATGCGAAAGGTGTTTTCCAAACATTTGCGAATAGAGATATTCGTCAGTTTAGAAAACTATCAATGTATATTCATGCAGAGCAAGCTCAGAATCCGGCGAACACGATTCAGGATAAAGATCTAACGGCAGTGGTTAGACTAGGAACTGATTTTGTAAGTAATTATTATGAAATTAGAATTCCATTAACCCTAACGCCATTAACTGCTGGATTAAATCCCGATACAGACGCATACAATGATTCGTTGTGGTTTCCTTCAAATTCATTAGATGTGGATTTGGATGTATTGACAAAAATAAAGCAGGCCAGAAACTTATCTTCAACACCTTTAGGAACCATATTTAAACAACTCCAAGAAAACGGACAAACTTATTCTGTAATTGGAAATCCCAACTTGGGAGAGGTTCGTGGAATTTTATTGGGCGTAGAAAATACAACATCAAATAGTGCATGTGGACAAGTATGGGTAAACGAATTGAGGTTGTCATCAATAAATGAACAAGGCGGCTGGGCTGCAATTGGCAGGGTTGATGCAAACTTAGCGGATTTAGGAACAGTATCTCTTTCAGCGAATGTACATAGTCGTGGATTTGGAACTCTAGAGCAACGTGTAGTAGAAAGATATCGTGATGATTTTATGCAGTTTGATGTTTCTTCTAATTTAGAATTGGGAAAACTATTGCCTAAAAAAATTGGCATTTCAATACCTGTTTATGCGAGCTACTCGCAAACAACGAGTACACCTCAATACGATCCCTACGATTTAGATATCAAATTAAAAGACAAGCTAAGTTCATCCCCAAAATCAAAAAGGGACTCTATTAGAAATAATGCTGTCGACTTTACTTCAGTTAAAACATTGAATTTTACCAATGTGAAGAAAACAAAAACAAATGGGAAGTCTCCGAAAATTTATGATATTGAAAATGTAGATGTAAGTTATTCGTACATAAAAACAGAAACACACAACCCATTGATAGAAAACAATGAGGTTACAAAACATCGAGGTGCGCTTGGATATAATTTTTCACCTCAACCCAAGCCATTTGAACCATTTAAAAATTCGTTTAAAAAAGCAAAAACAAAATGGCTGGATTTAATAAAAGAAATCAATTTTAATTATTTACCAAACCAATTGAGTTTTAGAGCAGACATCAGTCGCCAGTTTGGAGCAATAAAACCAAGAAGTGTTGGTGAAACAAAATATGCAATACCAGAAACTTATGATAAATATTTCACCATGCAGCGTGATTATATACTGCGATGGAATTTTACAAAGTCAATCAATTTTGATTATACAGCGACCAACAATTCGAGAGTAGATGAGCCTGCAGGCAGAATTAATACAAAACAAAAGAAAGATACCATCTGGCAAAATTTCTTTAAAGGGGGCAGAAATACCATTTTTAATCAATCAGTCAATATGTCTTATGTATTGCCAACCGCAAAGTTTCCTTTGTTGGATTGGACCACTGCCAATGTTCGTTATCAAACTACATATAAATGGATAGGCGCTTCAAGATTAGCCGTAAATCTTGGAAATTTATTAGAAAACACATTGCAGAAAGAAGCAACAATTCAATTGGATTTTACAAAATTGTATCAGTATTCAAAATGGTTGCGTCAAATGGATCAACCTTCTAATAAGGAAGATCAGCAAAAATGGAGAAACAGGGTTAAAAAAGTTAGTGACTCCGTGCTTACAAAATCAGGAAAGAAAGTATTAATAACTAAAAAAGTTGTTGATAAAACGGCAATGCCATATGTTAGTAAAGGCATGAAAGTTTTTGGCAAATTTCTTACTGGCCTAAAGCAAGTTAATTTAACAGCGTCTGAAAATGCAGGAACTCGACTTCCAGGTTATATGGATAGCACTCGTTTTTTTGGACAGAATATAAAAAGTATGGCACCTGGTTATAATTTTATAATGGGTTGGCAGCCGGATACAAACTGGCTCAATCAACAAGCTCGAAGAGGCTTGTTGTCTAAAGACAGTAATTTTAATTCATTGATTCAACAAAATTTAGATCAAAAGCTAACGCTAACTGCACAATTAGAACCATTCAAAGAAGTAAATGTTGCCATCAATATCAGCAAATCGTTTTCTAAAACATACAGTGAAACATTCAGATATATTGATACCAATTTTAATGGGACTAATCCTACATTCCAACATTTGAATCCATATGCAGGCGGTAGTTTTGATGTTTCTTATGTAGCATTTAAAACATTGTTTGGAAAGTTTGATCCAAATAGGGTTTCGTCCACATTCAAAACTTTTGAAAACAATAGGATTATACTTTCGGAGCGTTTGGGGAAATTAAATCCATATACAAACAACTTGGTTGGTTCTGATGGCTATTATTATGGTTACGGAAAATATGCCATTGATGTGTTGATCCCTTCATTCATTGCAGCATACACTGGACAGGATCCCCAATCGGTAGGTTTGATAAAACAGGAAAACAGAAATATTAGATCTAATCCATTTAAAGCTATCATTCCTCGACCCAATTGGAAAATAGATTATAACGGGCTATCTAAGATAAAACCATTAGATAAATTATTTACAAGCTTTACACTTACGCATGGTTATACGGGTAATTTAAGTATGAATGGGTTTACTTCTGCGTTGCTTTATCAGGATGTATCTAAATATGGCTATCCTTCATTTTATGATACAGGGTCAAAGAATTTCATACCATTTTTCTTAGTACCTAATGTAAGTATTCAAGAGCAGTTTTCGCCATTGGTGGGTGTAGACATGATGTTTGTTAATCAATTCCAGGCTAAGTTTGAATATACGAAAACGCGTCAATTGAGTTTGAGTTTAAATGATTATCAATTAAGCGAAGTGAGAAGTACCGAATTTACAATTGGTGCGGGGTATCGTAAAAAAGGATTGAAATTATTTGGCGGGTTAAAATTGCCTTCTTTTTTAAGCAAAGAAAAAAGTGGAAAACTTGATAATGAAATTAGTTTCAGAGTAGATTTTAGGGTAAGGGATAATGTAACCGCAAATAGTAGATTAGATCAGGATAATAATTTTGCAACATCGGGAAGTAAAGAGACTTCGATTAGTCCAACGATAGATTATTTTTTAAATAGCAAGATTAATTTAAAACTATACTTCGATCAACGAAGGGTGAAACCATATATATCATCTAGTGCTCCTACCACAAATACAAGGGCGGGAATTCAAATTAGAATTTCTTTATCTCAATAGCAATTACATTGATTAATCTTTGTGAAAATAACTGGCACTTGCTTGTTGCTTTGGCATAATCGTAAGTTCGTTTATGCATACATGTGAAGGCAAATTAGCTGCATAAAATATAGTGTCAGCAATATCTTCAGGTTTTAATGGTTTAAATCCATAATATACTTGAGATGCTTTTGTAGTGTCGCCTTTAAATCGTACAATAGAAAACTCTGTTTCAACAGCACCAGGGTGAACAGCTGTAACGCGAATTCCCTTTTTCAATAAATCAATTCGCATAGATTTGGTAATAGCATCAACTGCAAATTTTGAGGCGCAATACACATTTCCATTTTCATAAACTTCTTTTCCAGCAATAGAGCCAATATTTATAACAACGCTTTCATCTGGTATTAATAAATTTAAAACAGCTTTTGACACATAAAGTAATCCATTTACATTTGTTTGAAGCATCGTTTCCCAATCGGTTATGTCGCAATCAGCAAAATTGTCTCTGCCTAAAGAAAGGCCAGCATTATTGATGAGTACATCAATTTTTTTCCAACCTTCTGGTAAATGTTTTATGGCATCAAACACCGCACTTTTATCTTGAACATCAAAACACAAAACCAAAACATGAACATTGAATTTCGATTCTAAATCTATTTTGATATTATTAAGTCGATCTGCCCTACGACCTGAAATGATTAATCGAAAATTTGCTGCTGCAAATTTTTCAGCACAAGCTTTTCCAATTCCAGAAGTGGCGCCTGTAATAAATATGGTTTTACTCATTATTTTTTTGTTAGATAATTCAAAAAATCATTTTGAAAAAATTGGTTGCATCAAAAATTACTGTTGCAAAAATAGTTTTTTGAATCGGAGAAATTAATCTAAAATAAAGGAATTATAGAGTACCAGCTTATTTAATTAATAGAAAAGTCCCTTTGGTTGATATGTTTTGGTTATTGAACTTTTTTCCTTCGATGTAATAAATATATGTTCCTGTTACTTGTGAAATGCCATTTACTTTACCATCCCAGCCTTTACCTGTTCTTGTAGTTGAAAACATAGTTTGCCCCCAACGATTTAAAACGATGAATTTATCAATCGTTTTCATTCCAATTGCAATTGGTTTTATAATATCATTCAATCCATCTCCATTTGGAGTAAATGCATTGGGGATATAAAAATCTGGATCCACTTTAAAATATCTAACGTTGATGGTGTCGGTGTCAAAACAACCAATGCTATTGCTAACCCTAACCACGTACTCAATATTGTCTTGTGGTTTTGAAATAGGATCTGCAATAAATGGATTATTCAGCCACTGTGTTACTGGTGTCCATAAATAATTCGTACCTCCAGTAGCTTGTAAATACAAAGGTTGATTTAGTGCCACAGCCGTATCTCGTGGTCCTGCATCAGCAATAATTCTATTAACATTTAAGCGAACAATGTCTTTAACCGGCTTGGGGCAGCCGCGAATATCTTTAACCGTTACTACAAATTCAATTGCACCAGGGTCCGGATTAATTACAATAGGGTTAGGCGAAGTGGAATCAGATAAAAATTGAACAGGAGACCAACTATAAAAAACGCCACCAGAAGCATGCAAGGATGCATTGGTTCCCCAACAGATAGAAGTGTCATTTCCGGCATTTGCAATTGGGTATGGAACGGCTTTTACTTTTATAGAATCTTTTGCAAAACAAGACCCTACATTACTTTGAACATAAAAAGTAGTTAGATTAGCTGTAGGAATTGCCAATGGATTTTTAATATTCGGGTTAATTATAAAGTTTGATGGGCTCCAATGATAGAGTAGCCCATTGCTTTCAACCTTTAAATTGATTGTATCTCTTAAACAGATTGTGGTGTCATTAGCCGCATTTATACTTACAAAATCAACAACATTTACTTTTACTGTATCAAGTGCAATACAACCAACAGAATCTATAAATTTTAGATAATAAATGGTATTTACTGATGGATTAATAATTGGGTTTGAAATGGATGTATTGTTGATATTATAGTTTGGAGTCCAACTGAAATTTCCTGGAATATCAGATGTTGCAGTTAATTGTAGAAAATCACTTGAGCAAATCAACGTGTCATTGGTTGCTTTAAGTGTAGGTTTTGGAACAATTTTAATTGTTTTGTAAACAGTATCCTTACATCCCAAATTAGTACCAACTATTAAACTAGCAGAGAAAGTGCCTGTATCTTGAAAAACAAATTGTGGGTTTTGAAAATTACTTGTGTCATTTGTGGCATTATTTAAACCGAAATCCCAATGCCAATTGTTTACAACACCAAAATTTGTTCGTGTAAGGTCTCTAAAAAGAACTGGTTTACCTTTACAAGAGGGGTTATTAGAAGCAATTTCGGGATAAAATCCAGGGTATACTTTAACTATGGCATTCACTGTGTCTGAACAACCCGTCCCCGGATTGACAATATAAATTACATTGTATGTTCCTGCACTTGAATAAATATGTGTTGGGTTTTCATTCGTTGAAATATTTGAAATCCCAGAAGAAGGGTCTCCAAAGTTCCATAAAAAAGTTTCATTCAAAGGAGAAGGGGTAATGTTTGTAAAGTCTATAGTGTAATTATCACAATTGATATAACTTGAATTTAAGTTGGCACTGGCAAAATCACATTCTGCTACCGTTATAATAAAATCTTTACGATGTGTTGTTATTAATACATTATTTCGATACGCTTTAACTACAACAGAAACAACATATCTTCCTGCGTCTGGAGCAACGCCTGTGATGATGCCTGTTTGAGCATTTATAACTGCAGTATTTCCTAATGGCCTTAAACCTGAAAAGCCACTAGAATAATTTAAATAATCATAGGGAGGCAAACTAGGTGTAATGTTACCAGCATTTTGAGCTGCACCTCCATCATATGCACCAATAAATGAATAAATTAACTGATCTCCATCTTGGTCAGTAGCACTGAAGTCGAGTGTGAATTCTTTATTGAAACAAAGTATAGATATGCCTTTTTCAAACTTAGGACTATTGTCTAAAATAGGTACATTATTAAAATCAGATCCAGGAATAACCGTTGAATAAGTAGCACCTGCACCATTTGTGGTTGGATCAATGGTAATGTTATTTATATTTTCTATTCTGCAACAAGTTTGGTAGGTAGCCGTATAACCCAAGCTGTTGTTGTTCAAAGTAACAACGATAGCATAATATCCAGCTGTATAGTTTAAATTCGGCGCACCAACAATGCATCTTGGTACATTAAGAATAGGTAACACTTCAGTTCTGTATAAACTTGCATCTAATGTTGGCAGCGTTCCCGCTCCATTGTATGGCTCGTTATTGTCATTATTGAAAATTCCAATTCTAACTGAAGCTGGCATTGGCGCGCAATTGCCAGTACAATTTTCATCTCTAAATAAGACCAATGTAATTCTAAATGTTCTAGTTGATGGAGTGCTAGAAATTAAATCGTACCTCATCTCCCCACCTGTAATGTGTCGAGAATAGCCACACATAGTAGAGATTATAAATATAAAAGACAATAAGGTGATTTTCATGATGTATTCTAAGGTATAGTATTAAAATTCGAAAGATAATACTTAAAAAATACAGATGCAAGTTACATGGCTATATGATTTTGCAAAAATAATAAAATAACATTATTTGACAAGTCAGGGTTTTCATAAAAACCAATATGTGCAGTATTGGTTAAAAGCTTTATTTCTGATATACTTGGTAAAATTGACTGACTGATGTTATCCTTATAATAAACCAGTTTGTCTTCCATACCAGAAATAAATAAAACCGGAATAGTTGCTTTTTTTAGCAAATCAATTCTCTCGGGCCTGTTTTTGATAGCATTATAATATTGTATCAACGTATTTTTAGAAATATTAATTCCCATTTGCAGAAACGCATTAATATTAGATTTATTGCTTTTGTAACCTGAAAATAAATTTGGAACAGTGGTTTTTAAAAACGCCAAACTGCCAAATTCATGAATAAATTGAATGGATTTATTTCTTTGTTCAACTTTATTTTCATTATCTGCATAGGCTGTTGAATGAATTAGGCCTATGGATGAAACATCTTCTGGGAAATATGCTAAATAAGCCAATGCGATATATCCACCCATACTGTGTCCAAAAATTGAAAATTGGTTGATTTTTTCAGCTAAAATAATTTCCTTCAATCCCTCAGCATAAAGATCAATTGTGACGTTTTCATATTCTAGGATATCTGATTCTCCCGAACCAAAAATATCCGGAAGAATTAAAGTATAATGCTTGCTGAGTTCTTCTATTTGATATTTCCATACACGCCAATCTTCACCAAATCCATGAATAAGCATCAAGTATTTACCCTTGCCAGAAATTCTATAATGTAAAACTGAATTTTTGAAAAGTACTTTTTTACTTATCATTTTAAATTCACTTTTTGAGAAATAAAACAATACGACCTAACCATTAAGGATAGAATAATTGGGATTAATGAAACATTCAACTGTTGTGGTAAAAAATTCCAACAGATTAACACTAATGAAAGAAAACAAGTTATAAACACAAAGTAATTCCGAACAAAATTCAGTTTACTTTTTATGAAAAATGCTGCTATTAAATTAGTGGGTAATGCCCATAAAATATTGTAGTTGTTTTTTGTCATAATGTGATCTGTACCAAACCACATGAAAATAAATAAAATGCCCAGTGCACCTGTAAAAAATAAAATTGTAAAATCTAAGCCAGATGCTATTATTGAAATAAATTTATTTTTCACAAAAGACAAAAACAATACAATAGAAAAAAATATCCAGAAGCAAAAGTTAGGCGTAAATAAAGATTTTGAAATTTGATTGATGAAAGTAGGAGGGGAAAGTTGAACTTTTTCGGAAACTAGTTTTTGGTTTGTACAATGATCAAATGCGTTCATCAAATTTTCGGGAAGAAATTCTTGTTCTTCTGCAGACATGATTTTATCTGTTTTTGCACCAAGCAATAAGTCAATCCCTAATTTGCTCCAATGTTGTTCGCTTTTATTCAAGTACATATGAATGGCCTGCCTGAATCTGGTTTTTTCAGGCATAACATAAGGCAGTATTGGGTTTGGCTGTTTGTTTTTAGAAATGATATCCCTTAATCTTGTGGTACAATTGTCGTAGAAAAAATCGTATTGATAATATTTGTTTTCCTCTTTTAGATTTTCAATTAATGCGCGTTTGATGTTATTCTTTTCTTGTTCTGATAAATTTAAAACTTGTTCTGTAACACCTCTTTCTTCCGCAGTATAGCTATAAATAAAATCTTCTGTTTGCTGAACGCTTACAAAATAATTGAGTTTCCCTTTTACGAATTTGATGTAAAACTCCTCGTCGTTAAAGTTGAAGGTGCCGTAATTAAATACAAGATCGTTAACATTATTGCTATCAACAATTCTGATGGCACTATGTCCAAATATAGAATACAAGTCATTTCCAGGCGTGCACGTGAGTAAAGAAATGCGCAATCTAGACGAATCTTGTGCATTGGCTTTTAGGACAAAAGCAAAGACCAATAAAATAAAAAACCGGATAAATTTTTTCATAATTCCAAATAGTCAAAAGGTAAAATTATCGACTATAATTTGGTGCTTCTTTGGTGATGAAAATATCATGCGCATGACTTTCGCTCATACCTGCATTGGTTATTTTTACAAATTGAGCTTGTTGTAAAGCTTTGATATTTGATGCACCGCAATAGCCCATGCCAGCTCTCAAACCTCCGGTAAATTGATGAACGACTTCTTTGAGGCTACCTTTAAACGCAACCCTGCCTTCAATACCTTCTGGAACGAATTTTTTCACATCAGCTTCTGCATCTTGGAAATAACGATCGCTACTGCCTTGAGCCATAGCACCCAACGATCCCATACCACGATATTGTTTAAATTTACGCCCTTCGTAAATAATGGTTTCACCCGGACTTTCTTCTGTTCCGGCAAACATATTTCCCATCATTACACAAGTAGCACCAGCAGCTAAAGCTTTTACCATATCTCCGGTATATCGAATCCCTCCATCACTAATGATCCCTACTTTTTTATTTTTCAATGCTTCTGCAACTTCCATTACGGCTGTTATTTGCGGAACACCAGTGCCAGCAACAATACGCGTTGTACAAATAGAACCTGGCCCAATACCTACCTTTATGGCGTCAGCCCCAGCATTAGCCAATGCAAGTGCACCTGCACCAGTGCCTACGTTTCCAGCGATAACAGATAAAGTTTTGAATGATTTTTTTATTTTTTTAAGTGCGTCTATTACGCCTTTTGTATGTCCATGTGCACTATCCAAACAAATGGCATCAACACCAACATGATGTAATGCAGCCACTCTATCTAAAATGTCAGAAGTAATACCAACACCAGCTCCTACAAGCAATCTACCAAATTCATCTTTAACTGCATTGGGATTGCTTTTTAATTTTAAAATGTCTCCAAAAGTAATTAAGCCAATTAATGCGCCAGATTTGTTTACAACTGGAAGTTTTTCAATTTTATTTTGTTTGAAAATGAGTTCAGCTTTTTTAAGATCTGTTCCTTCAGGTGCTGTGATGAGGTTTTCTTTTGTCATCACAGTGCTTATTTTGTGAGTTGGATTATTTTCAAATCGTAAATCTCTATTGGTTAAAATGCCCACTAATTTTTTCTTTGAATCTACAACTGGAATGCCACCAATTTTATTTTCACGCATGAGCATTAATGCTTCACCAATGGTAGAATCGGGGCTTAAAGTGATTGGGTCTAAGATTAAACCGCTTTCACTTCTTTTTACTTTTCTTACCTGATCCGCTTGCTGTTGAATGCTCATGTTTTTATGTAGTACGCCCAAGCCACCTTCTCTTGCCATAGCAATGGCTAAAGATGCTTCGGTAACGGTATCCATTGCAGCACTAAGAATCGGAATATTCAATTGAATTTTTTGGGTTAAAGTTGATCTTGTATCAACTGCACGCGGAAGAATTTCTGAATATGCAGGTATCAATAGTACATCATCAAAGGTTAAACCTTCATGAATTATTTTACCGTAATTTTTCTGTGGGGAGATTTTATTATTGGTTGCCATAGGCAAAAATAAGTTGAAATCCTTAATTTCAAAATATTTTATTGGGACAATTACTTCTCGTTTATTTTTTAAAATAGTATTTAATCATCCTAAATACCGATATATTTTACCTGGTAAAGAAATTATAATACCATTCATTTCTAAAGAAAGTAAAATTGCCGCTATTTTACTGTTGTTCATTTTTGATTGCATACAAAGCTCATCAATTTGCCAATCTGCTTTTTGTTTAAAAAATTCCATGATTTCTAATTCATCTTCATTGAAATCATAGAACAATTGAGGACTTCTTTTTTTTGAAGTTGTTTTTAAATCGTTCCATTGCATCATTTCCAACAAATCATTGGCTTGAGTAATCAAATGGGCTTTGTTTAATTGAATCAATTTATTACAACCCTCACTTTTTATATCAGTTGCTTTTCCTGGAAAAGCAAATACATCTTTATTGTAATCATTTGCAATTTCTGCAGTAATTAATGAACCACCTTTTTTACTGGTTTCTATAACAACCAATGCATCGCAAAGCCCTGCCGTAATTCTATTTCTATTTGGAAAATTTTGTTTATCAGGGTTTGTTCCACTTCTAAATTCAGTGATTAGCCCACCTTTAAAAATCATTTCTTTAGCCAATTGTTTATTAGCAGATGGGTATATTCTATCTAATCCATGCGCGAGAACCCCAATTGTTTCGATGTTGTTGTTTAATGCAGATTTATGTGCGATGGTGTCTATTCCATAAGCCAAACCACTAACTATAATGGCATCTTTTAGTTTTAAATCGGCAATAAATTTTTCGCAGATTTGTTTGCCATATTCCGAATTGTTTCTGGTGCCTACAATAGAAATGATTTTTGAAGCATTCAAATTACTGCTCCCCTTGTAATACAGCATGATTGGGGAATCATAACAATTCAATAATCTTTTTGGATATTTTTCATCTGTAAAAAACAATGCGTCGATCGCGTGTTTTTGTGTAAAATCCATCTCGTTTTTACAAACATCAAAGTCCTTAAATGCTTTAATTGAACTTGCCCTTACGGAACCAATGCCTTCAATTTTTTCAAGATGAGATTTCGAAGCTTTGAAAATTTGAGCCGGTTCCTTGAAATTTTGCATTAATGATTTTGCATGCACATTTCCAATGTTGGGAATTTTTGTAAGCGCGATTTTATAAATTAATTCATTGTCCATAATATATAGACAAGTATAGAATTATTTTTAATTGGAAATGACGTTTATTTCTGTTCTTCTGTTGTTGTTTTTCCCTTGTTCGGTATGGTTATCTGCTATAGGTTTTGTGTCGCCAAACCCTACAGCTGTTAAGCGGATCAATTTTATGCCCTTTGATACAAAATATTTGACTACTGCATTGGCTCTATTTAAGCTAAGCTTTTGATTGTCTTCTTTTTTTCCAACATTGTCGGTATGTCCATTTATTTGAATTTTCAAATTAGGATTTTCATTTAATAAAGAAACAAATTTATCCAATTCGATCTCAGATTCTTTCTTTAGCATATCAGAATTACTGTCAAAAAATATATTTTTCAAAACAATAGCAGCACCTTTTTCTATTGGTTGCAAAGGTATTTTTAAATTGAAAAAGCTATCTAATTTATTGTCGATTAATGTGAAGTTTTCCGAATAAAATAAATATCCTTTTCGGTTAATATTCAAATTGTAATTTTTATTCGTTGGGAGTGTAATTAAAAAGTTTCCAATTTCATCCGTTTGGATGTTTGATATTTGTTTAGTGCTATTTAATTCTGTAAGTGTAATCGTACAAGGTAATCCTTGTTTTGTATTGATGTCGAAAACATTGCCATTAACCCACAATGTTTTTGATGCTTGAATGTCTTTCCGGAGTTTAAATGTGTATAAATCTAATCCAGCATTTTTTTCTTTTCTATCACTTGCATAATATGCATTTACACCGTCAGCAGCTACGATTACCGATCCTTCATCGTCTATTGTGTTTATAGGATATCCTAAATTTTCAGGCTCACCCCAATGGCTAGACGTGTCTTTTCTACTCAAAAATAAATCGGTCATTCCATAGCCCTTATGGCCATTGCTATTAAAATAAATGGTTTGATTGTCACTATGTATGAATGGACAAGATTCATCGCCTGGTGTATTTACTACAGGTCCAAGATTTTCAGGTGTCGACCATTTTCCATTTTGTAAACGATGTGTTACCCATATATCCCTTGAGCCATATCCGCCAGTTCGTGTACTTGAAAAATACAAGTCTTTTTTATCTGGAGATAGCGATGGGGCAGATTCCCATGCGCTGCTGTTTATTGCACTCCCTAAATTTTCAGCTTCAGACCATCCGCCATTTTTTGTTTTGTAAGAAATATATAAATCACAACTTCCAAAACCCTCTGGATAATTACAGCCTGTAAAAATTAGCCAATTCCCATCTTGAGAAATATTTTGAGCGCCTTCATTTAAGTTCGTATTTATTTTACCCGGAGCTGCAATTGCTTTACTCCATTTATTATCAATCCATTCACTTTCATAAAAATCCTCATCATTTTCAACACGTCGAGTGAAAATCATTTTCTTTCCATCTATGGTTAATGAAGGATAGTATTCTAGCGCAGTAGAATTGACACTGTCTCCTAAATTGATTAATTCAAAATTATAGTTATCTACTTGATGATTTTTTTTATAATCTAACGCAAACGAATAGGTGCTAATTCTGTACTTTGCTGATTTTTTACTCTGTTCGTTGAGGTCTTCGTTGTTTAAAAAATGATTTGCTTTTAATAAAGCTTCTTCAAATTTGCCAATTCCTGCAAGGGAAATTGAATATGGCAAAAGATATTCCGAACAAAAAACGCTGTCTAGAGAAAATGCAATTTCAAAATTACGAACAGAAGAATCATAGTTTTTTAAATCAGCGTATATGCCAGCCCGTGATAAAAATGCTTCAACATAATTGGGATATATTTTTATGGCTTGCTCTAGTTTTTTCAATGATTTTGTATATGCTCCTTCAGAAGCAAGGTCGTAAGCTTCAAAATAAATGACTTTAGCTTTTTTACTTACTTTTTCTGGGTTATACCATTGCGCATTAATGGTAGAAGGAGTTAAAATAAATAGCACAATATTTAATAATAATAACCTAGTAATTATATTCCAATTTTTCATAAAAAAATTTAAGGTTTGAAGGTATGGAAACTTTAATTGGAATAATGCATTTTTAGAATTGTATAACAATGATTAAGGCACATTAATGTACTTATGAATTTGTAATGACAATTCCCATTGAGGGTTAGATTTGATATAATCTATAATAATTGGGGTTACAATTGCAGCTTTATCCCATTCCGGCTGAAGATATAATTTGCAATTGGGATTTACTTTGGCAGCATAGAATTCAGCCCACTCAAAATCGTGCTTGTTAAAGATCACAATCTTTAATTCATTGGCTACAGGTAATATTTCTTCTAATGGAGCTTTGAATTTTTTAGGAGACAAACAGATCCAATTCCAATATCCACTCAACGGATGTGCACCTGAAGTTTCGATATTTGTTTCAAAACCTTCGAATTGCAATTTTGTGGTAAGTTCATCCAATTGATGCATTAATGGTTCGCCACCAGTTATAACAACTAAACCACTTTTTGTATACTTTTTTATTTCTAAAACAATTTGATCTGTATTAAATTTGGGATGAGCATCTTTATCCCAACTATCTTTTACATCACACCAAACACAACCAACATCACAGCCACCTAATCGAACAAAATAAGCAGCGCGTCCTTGATGAAATCCTTCACCTTGAATGGTATAAAAATGTTCCATTACTGGAAGTGAAATTGATTCGATAGGATTTATCATGCTTTATTTTGTTGAGTATATGCGTTCAATGTGTTTTTTAATAATGCAGCAATCGTCATAAGACCAACACCTCCAGGAACAGGTGAAATGAAACTACATTTAGGCGAAACTGTATCAAATTCTACATCGCCCTTTATGCTAAATCCAGATTTTTTTGAATCGTCTTTTACCCTTGTGATTCCAACATCAATAACTACCGCACCATCTTTCACCATATCAGATTTAACGAACTCGGGAATACCAATCGCCGCTACTATGATATCCGCAGTAAGACAAATTTCTTTAATGTTTTTTGTTCGGCTATGGCATACCGTTACCGTACAATTTCCATATTTACCACTTTGGTTTAAAAGGACACTCATTGGTCTTCCTACAATGTTACTTCTGCCAATAATTACGGCATGTTTGCCACTGGTTTCGATATTGTAATGCTCTAGCATAAGCATAATTCCATAAGGTGTAGCAGGAATAAAAGTTGGCATACCAAGCACCATTTTACCAATGCTAACAGGGCTAAAGCCATCAACATCTTTATCTGGGTTGATCAGATTGATTATTTTTTGCTCATCAAAATCAGGGGGTAATGGCAATTGAACTAAGATTCCATCTACCAAATCATTTTGATTTAAATGATTTATCGCGTCAATAAGTTCTTGTTCAGCAATATTTTCATTAAGTCTAATTAAACTGCTTTTAAATCCAATCTCTTCACAATTTTTTATTTTACTAGCAATGTAAGTTTCACTTGCGCCATTATTGCCTACAAGAATTGCAGCTAAATGTGGAGCACGCTTCCCTTTTAAAATAAGATTATCGACAAATGATTTTAATTCATTTTTTATGTGTTGTGAAACAATTTTTCCATTTAAAATTTCCATTCTGTAAAAATACTACTATAAATGATTTTAAACCCAAAACAACAAAATTTAAAAAGAAAAAAACGATTCATTAAGGGTTAAAACAACAATTTAAAAGTTTTTTTCGGATCTAATTTGCAGCCGATTAAAAGCTTAAAATATGAAGTTTGTAAAGCCATCTCAATCCAATATATTTCTTAAAGATATAGTGTTAATAATGTTGTTTTCAATAGTTGCGTTACTGAAAAATAATTTATGTGCACAAAATACCTCATTGTTCAACACGCCTAATTTAATGAACAATACAGCAGGAGAAATAAATGGTTTCAATATTTTTCACATTGTTTCTAATCCTGCCAATCTCAACTCGCTTAAAAAATTCAATATCGGCGTTTATAGTGAAAGGAAATTCAATTTAATAGAAATGAGCAATCATCTTATTGTTTCAGGGTTTTCATTGGGAAAAATTAAAATGGGTTTAATGCTTCAACAAGCTGGAACATCAAAATTTAATCAGATTTCTTTGGGTATGTGTTTATCAAAAAAAATTGGAGACAATACTTCATTAGCTATTCAAAGCAAATTGTTAAGAAGTGATATTTCAAAGCAACATAATCAGAAATACATTTCTGCAGAAGTTGGCCTAGTAACAAATTTGTCAAAATATGTAAAACTGGGCTTTACGGCTGAAAATTATATGTCGTTTAATAAGCAAACAAATTTAGATAATGCCTATGTGCTAAACATATCAACAGGCGTATTTTATGAAGTTTCAAAACAATTTTCGATGAATATAAATTGTTTCAAATCATCAAATGAATCCCCTTATTTTTCTGGAAATATGAACTATCAAGCGCATAAAAGAATTGTATTAAAATTAGGGTTTACTTCAAACACAAATGCGTTAAATGCCGACATTTCTTATTCTGGAAAAAAAATGAATTTGTCTTTAAATATGACATTTCATCCAATATTGGGTATAACTCCTGCAACTTCAATTTCTACTGTTAATGAATAAATAAATGCAAAAAATAATTTTTACAATTGGGTCGTCAATTTTATTTACAACAAATGTTTTTTGTCAGGTTGAAAATGAAGTAAATAATAATTTGGAAGAAGCTGTTTTGGAAACCAATGTAAATGCTGGAGAGGAGACAGATATTGACAATAACATTATGAATTTAAAAAATACTGAAAGAGAAATTCAACTTTTAAATATTAATGAAGTCTCGAAAGAAGATCTTCAAATATTTGGAGACCTTACGTCAGAGCAGATTGAATCTTTTTTGAGTTATCGTAAATCGTTTGGAAAATTTATTTCAAAATATGAGTTACAATCCATTCCTAATTGGGACCTAGCATTGATAAAAAAAATGCATCAATTTGTGTGTATAAAAAATAAAAATGAATTTTTAAGTTCTCTTCCAATTGCAATTAAAGATGGCAATCAAATATTGTTATTAAGAACAAGAGCAGTTATAGAAAAATCAATTGGCTATGATTATGATACAACTACAAAAACAAAAAAATATGCGGGAATTCCAGCAAGTATTTCTATAAAATATCAATTTAAATTTAAACAAGATTTTAAACTAGGTATTTTAATGGAAAATGATGCTGGTGAAAGGTTTGCATTAAATAGAAATACAAATGGTTTTGATTTTATTTCGGCGCATTTATTTAAAAAAAGCACTGGTTTTTTGCAATCGCTTTGTGTTGGTGATTACACCATAAATATTGCACAAGGGTTGATTCATTGGCAATCAATGGGTGTTAAAAAAAGCACAGAAGTAAACAATATTAAACATGAATCTGAAATCATAAAACCATATCAATCTTTTAATGAAATTAATTTTCATCGAGGGGTTTGCATTGGTGTAAAAAAGTTTCAAACCAATGCATTATTTTTTTATTCAAATAGAAACTTAGATGCAAATACATCAATAGATTCTTCAAAACAAATCATCGTTTCAAGTGTTAATTATTTTGGATTTCATCGAACTGAAAGTGAAATTTCCAATAAAAAAAATTTAAACCAACAAGTTTTTGGCGTATGTGCAACCAGAAATTTTAATGACATTTTAATTTCTGCAAATGTCATACACTATCAATTTCAATTTCCATTTCAAAAACAAAATCTACCATATAATTTATTTGCATTAAAAGGCAATAGTTTAACGTCTTACAGTATTGGTTATTCTTTTACAAAATCAAATACCCATTTTTTCGGAGAAACTGCATTTAGTTATAAAGGTTTTGCAACAACCAATGGATTGTTATCTGCAATTTCAGGGAAGGCAGACATTTCAATATTATATCGAAACATTTCAAAATCATTTCAATCCATAAATGCAAATGCTTTTACGGAAAACTCGAATG
Source organism: Chitinophaga pinensis (assembly GCA_943331145.2). GTDB lineage: Bacteria > Bacteroidota > Bacteroidia > Chitinophagales > Chitinophagaceae > Ferruginibacter > Ferruginibacter pinensis_F. The sequence continues at coordinate 5,765 of CALQKL020000003.1, read as the reverse complement.
TAAACAATGAAAAAGGTATCTATTTTGGTATATCGCTTAGGCCACAATCCCGGTGGCAAATAAATATGTCTGCAGATTTTTTTTCTATGCCATGGTTGCAATATCAAATTAATGCACTAAATGCGGGTATGAGTTTTTTGATTCGAATAACAAACACACCGAACAAAAAATTATCCGCAGTTTTTACCTTCAAGCGCCAGATTTCTCAAACATCTTTAAGTGAAAATAATAATTACATCATTAAACCACTAATCGAGATTGAAAGAAACAGTTTTAGATGTCATTTGAGTAAAGTGATTAGCCCAAGCATTGCATTGAGGAGTAGAATGGAATTTCAAATCATCAAAATGCCAAATTTAGATAAAAGTGAAGGGCTCTTATTTTTTACAGAAATGGTATATAAGCCAATTATGAAAGGCATTTCATCAAATGTAAGACTTGCTTATTTTGAATGTACGAATTACGACAGCAGGATATATGCTTTTGAAAATGATCTTTCAAATAGTTATGCTTTACCCGCATATTATGATAATGGCTTTAGGTATTTTTTTAATGTTCATTATGAAATCAATAAAAAAATCCATTGCCGATTGAAGTTTAGTCAAAATATATATCCGAATAAAAAAAACATTGGCAGTGGCTATGATTTAGTAAACGGCTGTAAAAAAACGCAAATTGGACTTGAAACAACTTTTTCATGGTAATGCCACCTTTTTTGAGATTAGCAGTTAAAAAGGGTCGAAAAATCATACAAAATCTAAAAAAGACAAATTTATTTTTTAGATTTTGTTTTTTCTTCAAAAAATAGACATCACTTCATTTTTTAATTCAATTAAAATGAGCTCAAATGCAGATGAAATATACATTTGATTGAAATTGCATTTGTGTTGAAATGCCTACTAGAATTAAAATAACTCAAACACGCAACATTTCTAGTTTAGTTTATGTCTTATTGTACGGATGGTTTTCAACAAAAAAAAAAATTAACATTTTATTGTTGTTAATAAAATATCCTTATTTTTACCTTTCATTAAACTAACAATTAACGAACATGAGAAGATTTTTAACATTATTTGCCGTGCTAATGCTAAGCGGAATGCTTGCTTTCGCACAATCAAAGGTGCTCTCTGGACAAGTTAGAGACATTCCTGGTGAACCTGTAAAATTTGCAACAGTAACCGAAACTGGAACTAAAAATGCAGTTCAAACAGATGCTAATGGAAATTTTTCCATTAAAGTTTCTGGGCCGTCATCAAAATTAACTGTAACCGCAGTTGGTTATGATGCCGTTACATTAGTGCCTTCTGGCAATGTTGTTATAGCTAACATGGCAAGAAACACTCAAGAAATGACAGCTGTAGTTGTTACCTCTTTAGGTCAAGTACGTCAAAAGTCATCTTTGGGTTATTCTACAGCTTCAGTTAAAACAAAAGAATTAACTCAAGCAAATCCTGTTAATCTTCAAAATGGTTTGACAGCTAAGGTTTCAGGTTTGAACGTAGCTACAACCAATAGTGGTGTATTAGGAACAACGCGTATCACATTACGTGGTATTCGTTCATTAACTGGAAACAACCAACCAATGTTGGTTATTGACGGGGTTCCAACACCTTTAGGATATTTAAATTCATTAAATCCAAATGATATCGCTGATGTGAGTGTTTTGAAATCAGCTTCAGCTACAGTGGCTTATGGTCCTGATGGGGTTAATGGTGCAATCATGGTTACTACCAAAAAAGGTACTAAAATGAAACCAATGATTACCGTTTCTCAAACGACTCAATTTGAGAAAATCGCATATATGCCTGAGTTCCAATCAAGATTTGGTTCTGGTTACAACCAAGATCCAAACACTGGTCAAGGTACTTTTACGCCATATGAGCAACAATCTTGGGGTGACGAGTTTGATGGTTCAATCAGACAAATGGGACAAACTGGTCCTAATGGCGAACAATTATTATTACCATACAGCAATGTTGCAAATGGTAGAAAAAACTTCTTTGAAACAGGAACAACAAATCAAACTGACGTTTCTTATTCAACTGGAGATTTTTATTTAAGCGCACAAAACGTTTCTATCCGTGGTACAATGCCAGGAGATAGAAATGATCGTAAAACAATTGCATTAAATGCACGTAAAGAATATAACAGATTTGCAGCATCTTTCAATGCTCGTGTTACTAATTCTAAATATGATGTAACAACTGCAAATGCTCAAACATATTATAATGTAACTGGTGCTCCAGGACAATATGATTTATCTCGTTTCAAAAATTGGAGAACTGATTATTTCTCTAGTCCAAACGGATACTTTACACCATATTTGACGAATTTCTTCAGAACTCCATATATGGCTAAAGACATCAATAGACAAAAAGGAAAAACAAATGATGTTTTGGGTAATGCTGAATTAACGTACAAAGCAACAAATTGGTTGAATTTCGTTTACCGTTTGGGTGGATCAGCTAGTTTTGGAGATGCTAAATCTTCAACTGAGGCGTTTTCTCCAAGTGCATATCATTTAACATTAACTGATGCATCTTCAACAACAATCAGTGCAGCAGTAGCTTATGCATCTTCATCTAGCAGCAGAGTAACTTCTGAGTTTTTTGCAAACATGAATACTAAATACAAGAAATTTACATTTACAGGTCAATTTGGACAATCATTCCGTCAGTCAAATTCAAACAACTGGGGAATTAGCAGTGGAAATCTTGGTCAATCAACTTTCTTGAGTATTCAAAATAGAGTAGGTGAGCCAAATGTATCAGCAGGTTCAAGTGTATCAAGATTAAGCAGATTATTCGGTAACGTAAGCGTTAACTACGATGGTTGGGCTTATTTAGAAGGAACTGGATCTTATGATAGAGATAGTAAAAATGCGCCAAGAGATGGAAGTTCTTTCTCAAACAGCGATATCTCTTATTTCTATCCAGGTGTGAATACTTCATTATTATTACACAAAGTAATTCCTGGATTTGATAATCAAAAAGTGGTTAACTTCTTGAAAATTCGTGGAGCTGTTTCTAAAACAGGTAACGTTCCATTAGCTGCTCAAGATGATCCAGCATTTACAACTGGAACTTTCTTCCCTTATGGTTCTACTTTAGGATACAATATTCCTACTTCAATTTACAAAAGACAATTCGATCCTGAGTTTGTTTATAACAAAGAAATCGGTCTTGAAGTTGGGTTCTTGAAAAACAGAATCAATTTTGAAGCAACTTATTACACTCAAAAGAATACAAACCAAGTTTTGGATTTACAATTAGCAAACAGTACTGGTTATACAACTAGTAAATTAAATGCTGCTGAATTCCAAAATAGTGGTTTAGAAATGGATTTGAAATTAACTCCATTGGTAAAAGTAGGCGATTTAAATGTTGACTTAAAAATGAACTATACTTACCAAACAAGTAAAGTAATCAAATTGGTTGATGGTTTAAATCAAATTGGTATTGGAAACTACAACTGGGTAATCGTAGGACAACCAGTTTACAAGTTCAGAGTTTATGACTATGTAAGAGATAGCGCAACTGGAAAAGTAATTGTTGGAGCAGATGGTATGCCAACTGTAAATCCAAACTTAACTGAGTTTGGAAAAACAACTCCAGACAATATCTTTGGTTTAACATTGTCAGCAAACTACAAAAATTTCAGTTTGTCAGTTGTTGCTGAGTACCGCGGTGGAAACCAAATCGTAGCTGACCAATTGGGTGCATTTATGGATGATAATGGTATTTCTGCACGTAGTGCTCAATACGGTCGTCGTGCATTCGTTTGGCCTAATTCAGTTTACTATGATGGAACAAAATATGTAGAAAACACAAACGTTTATACACAACAATACAATCGTGAGTTTTGGAACAGTGATTTAAATACTACTGCTATCTCTAACTATTTAGTAAGTGGTGCTTTCTGGAAATTAAGAGAGGTTTCTTTAACTTATGAATTCCCTGCAAAATTGTTTAAAGGCAATACATTGAAAGGAGTTACTGTTGGTATTACAGGTAGAAACTTATTGACTTGGTTACCAAAATCAAATCAGTGGACTGATCCAGAATTCTCTTCAAATGGAAATGCATCTTACTCAGGAAACGCTCAAGGTCGTAGTACTGCATACAATATGCCTCCAACAAGAATTTTCGGTGCAAACGTAGTATTCCAATTTTAATAAAATTTAATAAAACATAATCATGAAACTTTTTAATATTAAAAAATTAGGTTTGATAGCTACTACAGCAGTAGCTTTACTAACCGGATGTAAAACTGATTTCGATATCAATGCATCTGAAGAGAACTTGTCTGCAGGTTCGTTAAATTACAGAGACGTACTTCCTTCATCAATTGCAACTTCTGCAAAGATTGTTGCTGCTGATTGGAAATTCTTACAAAACTGGATGGGCTATTGGGCTCGTAGCGGTAGCTATCAAAATGATAACGAAGAAGAAACATACAACTTCACCAATACTTTCCCTACTTCAGGTGGAAATCCTTGGAATGATTTGTATTATAATGCTTCTTCTTACAACTATGTTCAACAGAAAGCTAAAGCTTCTGGAGATGGATTCTACGAAGCCATTTGCAGAATCATGAAAGCTCAAAATTTCCAAATGTTAACTGATGTTTACGGAAATATCCCTTATTTCCAAGCATTACAAGGAAATGATGTTAGAAATCCAAAATACGATAATGGAAAAGACATATACAATGATTTGTTCAAACAATTAGATACTGCTATTTTATTATTGAAAAGTCCAGCAGCAGCAGCTTCTGCTAATGCTAATATCGCAAAGAATGATTTAGTATTTAAAGGAAATGCTACCTTATGGATTAAATATGCAAATACTTTAAAATTGCGTATGGTTATTCATTGCCAAAATGGTATTGATGCAGCATCTTCAGCTTCAGTTTCTGGTATTAATTACACACAAATCATGTCTGATATTAACGCTGAAGGAACTGGTTTCTTATTGTCTGGTGAAACAGCTAAAATTAATCCTGGGTTTTCTTCTTCTAAACCAAGTCCTTTCTACAGATATTTTGCAATCAATGAAAATGGAACATTGGCTGGTTTAGCAGATCTTACCAAAGCAAATGCTTTCGCAGTTGGTTTAGGTACAAGAACTACTCCTGGTTATTACAGATATAATGCTGATCCAAGAGAAAACAAATTATATGTAAAACCAGATATCAATTCTAGTGCTTCAGTTTATAGTGCAAGACAATACCATAAAGGTATTCCTTACGGAGCTGTATCTGGATTTGCAGCTGGTTACACAGGTGATTCATTATCTCCAATCAACCAAATTAATGCAACTTCTCCAGCAACAGGATTATCTCCAAACGGAGCTTCTTCTGATGCATGGTTAATGACAAGTGTTGAAAGTTTATTCTTACAAGCTGAAGCAGCTCAAAGAGGTTTATTGCCAGGTGTTGATCCACAAACAGCTTTAACAAACGCAATAAAAGAATCATTCATTTCTTTGGGTTTAACTGCTGCTAATGCAACAACTTACATCAATGGAAATTCTGGTTATGCAGACGTTGATTACACTGCTGTTGTTGACCCAGCTATTGGTAATTTAGTTGATGGTGGGTTATACACAATCATCGCTCAAAAATGGTTTGCTTTAAATGGTATCGCTCCATTTGAAGTATGGTCTGATTACAGAAGAACTGACATCGTTTATGGTGAAGGTGTTTCTTACGATCAAACAAATACTGGTATTTGGGCAAATCAATTATCAATTTTATCTGGCGCT
>CALQKL020000002.1 GCA_943331145.2 Chitinophaga pinensis | reverse complement strand
ACCACTTCCAATTGAACCTCTTTATATCCACCAACGGTACCTTCACTTTCACTCAGTACTGCAGTTTTCCAGCCTTTCTTTTCGCAGTATTTTAAATACATACGTAATAAATTACCAGCAAATAATGAAGCTTCATCGCCACCAGTTCCGGCTCTGATTTCCAAGATTGCATTTTTCTCATCATATGGATCTTTTGGAATCAACAAGTTTCTAATCTGTTTTTCCAGATTATCTTTTGTAATCTCCAATTCTGGCAATTCCATTTTTGCCATTTCACGCATCTCCTCATCATCTGAATTTAAAACCTCTTTATTAAATTCGATATCATCCAATACTTTTACATAAGCGTTTCTAACATCTACAATTTTACCCAAACTTCGATATTCTTTGCTCATAGCACTATACTTCTTGTTATCGCTAACAATTTCGGGATTGGTAAGTGCCACGCCAATATTATCAAATTTTGCCTTTATTGCATCCAGTTTATCTAACATAGTGTAATTTTAACTTTAATTGGTTCACAAAAACCAAGGCGTGCAAATTTACAGTATATCAACCAATCATTTTGTATAGAAAATTAACTGCCACAACAATTTTTAATGGTTACCAATTTTTACCCAAAGATTCGGTTCTTTTGGTAGATGAAAATGGTACAATTGTAGATATTTTACCCGCAACTGAAGCTGGAAATGATGTAGAATTTTTTGAAGGCACGCTATCTCCAGGGTTTATAAACTGCCATTGCCATTTGGAATTATCTCATCTGAAAGGAAAAATAGAAAAAAATACGGGATTGATTGATTTTTTGGGGAAGATTATGGTGGAACGAAATGCAACAGATGTAGAAATATCAACAGCAATTGCATCTGCAGAAACTGAAATGCTTCAAAATGGCATTGTGGCGGTAGGTGATATTTGCAACAACACCAACACGATACCTCAAAAAACAAAGCAGCATTTACATTATCATAATTTTATTGAAGTGGCAGGTTTTCCAGCGGAAATGGCAAATGCTCGTTTTGAAAAAATATTGGAGGTTTATCATCAATTCAAAACGCATTTTTCAAAAACATCTATTGTTCCGCATGCGCCTTATTCAGTATCAACAGCGCTTTTACAAAAAATAGTTGACTATGCGGATAACAAACTCATTAGCATACACAATCAAGAAACGATAGAAGAAACCATTTTGTTCCAAAAAAAATCGGGTGGGTTTGTTGATTTTTATCGTCGTTTCAACATTTCAATGGAAGCATTTGAGCCAAAAGGAAAAAGCAGTTTGCAAGATATTTTACCCAATTTTAAAATAAATCAGCCATTATTGTTGGTGCACAATGTGTTTACCGAGGAAGCAGATGTGCAATATGCTAAAACTTTTTATGGGGATTTAATTTCGAACTTGTATATCTGTCTTTGTCCAAATGCCAATTTATACATTAGCAATTGCTTACCTAATGTAGAGATGCTAATAAACAACAACTGCAATTTTGTAATTGGTACGGATAGTTTAGCTTCGAATGATCAACTCTGCATCTATAATGAAATCAATGTATTGAAAAAGCATTTCACATTTATTCCGATGGAGCAATTGCTGCAATGGGCAACGATAAATGGCGCAAGGGCATTGGAAGTGGATGATGTTTACGGCAGTTTTGAAAAAGGAAAAACGCCAGGTGTAGTGTTGTTGGGAGATGGGGTGAGGCGGATTGTTTAGGATGGTAGGTTTGGTTTCGCGCAAAGCACGCAATGGAGCAAAGACGCAAAGGAGGTGCGAAGGTTCAATAGTTTAAATCGCTTCGCTGGTTTAATGGTTTAAGGTTGATTGATTTTTTGCATTTAATCTCTTCCACCCACGGTTGAAACCGTGGGCTATGAAAATTCCCAATATTTTGAAAATGTAAAATGTAGAAGGAAAACCAACTTTCTTATTTCTTATTTAATATTTCTTATTTGTTATTTATAAACCCTCAAAACGGAAAATACTTCCAACCTTAAACCATTAAACTATTAAACCAGCGAAGCGTTTTAAACCTTCTCTTACCCCAACACATCCTGCATAATTTTCAATGTTTTCATCTGTCCAAAATCCTGCACATGTAATCCAAAGTATTGTTGAAATGCAGTGAGTAAGAGCCTTCGGGTTTCTTTATTTAAACGAATTTGATTCAATTCGGAAGGATGCATTACTTTTAATAATTCGGCAGTAATTAATGCCAATTCTCCTTGTATAAAATGATTGTGAAAAGGTTTGTGATCTGTAAAATATCCTTCTTGTAAATCCAAATAAATATCTTGAGCAGAAGTTGGATTGTTTTTTATTGGCTCAATTTTAAATCCTAAAAAATAGGGAAGTTGTAATGAAAAGTATAAAGGGAAATTGGCAGCCACATTGATTTCTGACGCATCCAAATTTAAAAAAGCATCTTCGCAAAAATAAAAAAGATCCGGATTGTTTTCGGGTTGCTTTAACGATTTGTAAATCAATTCAACCATAAATGTAGCGATGCTGTTTTTTACCACATCGGATAAAACGTGGGTGTATAATTTAACCCAACTACAAGATTTAATTCGTTGTAAACTTTTAAGTTCGTTGTGATAAACGTCTAAATCAAGAATTGCCGCGGGTTGCAGCATAATGGCTTTGCTGTCTTTTTTTTGCGATTTTCTAACCCCATTGACTAAATACGTTTGTACACCAAATACTTCAGTTAGTATAGTCGCAACTACACTTGTTTCACCATATTTAATGGTGCGCAATACTATTCCTTTGGTTTTGTGTGTCATTGATTAATTCAAAAGTCAAAATTAAAAATTCAAAAAAATTAAACTTGCAGATACTCCATTTTTTACTTTTTACTTTTTACTTTTTATTTCCTTAATAATAATTCAAAATAAATAAACTTTCTTTGCAATCGGATAAGCACATTATACACCAATATTAAAACATTATGTGGCAGAAACTGGCAAAATTTGTACTAAAAAACAAACTTATTTTATTAACGGCTTTGGTTGTGTCAACCATTGTTATGGGCTATTACGCTTCAAAGGTTAAATTAAGCTATGAGTTTTCGCGTGCCATTCCGGTGGATAATATCAAATATCAGGAGAATGCCAATTTTAAGAAGATTTTTGGTGGGGATGGCAATATGCTGGTTATTGGTGTAGAAACAAAAAAATTTTTCACATTAGATCATTTTAAAGCCTATCAAAAATTAACGGGTGAAATAAAAAAAGTTAACTGTGTAGAAAATGTTTTGGGAGTGCCGGATGCCATCATGTTGGAAAAAGACAGTTTAGGAGAAAAGTTTATTCCCAAAAAAATATTTGCCTTAGAATATATTGATGCTAATCAATTAGAAGATGCTAAAATTCAATTTTTGAATTTACCGTTTTACAAATCGATGTTGTACAATGCAGATTCGGAAGCGTATTTGATGGCTGTGAAAATAAATAAAGACTCTTTGAATTCGCCAGCGCGTGTAGCCATTGTAAATGGCATTATGCAGGCAACAGATGCGTATCAAAAATCTACTGGTGTTGAAGTGCATTTAAGCGGTTTGCCATTAATTCGTACCGTTGTGGCAGAACGTGTAAAAAAAGAAATGAACTTTTTTTTATGGGGCTCTTTGCTGCTAAGTACATTGATATTGTTGTTGTTTTTTAGATCTTTTAGTACAGCCATTATTTCATTAAGTGTGGTGATGATTGGGGTAATTTGGACTGTAGCATTAATTTATTTGTGTGGATATAAAATCACTTTACTAACCGCATTAATTCCTTCATTGGTAGTGGTAATCGGCATTCCCAATTGCATCTATTTTATCAATAAATACCATACTTCTTATTTGCAGCAGCAAACCGAAGATGAACATGAAAGAAAACATCGGGCACTTATTGAAATGGTCAGCAAAATGGGCGTTGTAACGTTGTTTTGCAACATTACAGCCGCGATTGGTTTTGCTGTTTTTGCATTTACCAAATCTGCTATTTTAAAAGAGTTTGGGGTGGTTTCGGGCATCAGCATCATGTTGATTTTTGTGATTTCATTTATATTATTGCCATCAGTATTAAGCTATTTGCCATCACCAAAAAAGAATCAATTAAAGTATCTGGATAACAAATGGATTATTACGGCTTTGAATAAAATTGAAGCTTGGATTTTCACACATACAAAATATGTATGGATTGCAACTGGTGCAATAATTATTTTTTCAATATTGGGTATTCTAAAGTTAAAGTCTGTAGGATTTATTGTAGATGATTTGCCAAAGACGGATAAAGTTTACCTCGATTTGAAATTTTTCGAAAAGAATTTTAAAGGAATAATGCCGCTTGAGATTATGGTAGATACAAAAAAGAGAAGGGGGGTAAAAAGAAAAGGATTGAGCATATTCAATCGCATAGATTCTTTGTCGATGTATATCGCTTCTCAAAAAGAAATGAACAAACCTTTAAATGTATCAGAAGGATTAAAGTTTGCCACTCAAGCATTTTATGATAACGATTCCACGAGTTATCGGATGCCATCTAATGAAGAAGGTGCAATAATTAATGACTTAATTGTAGCCTCTAAAGGAGAAGGTAATGGAGGTGTAAATATGCTGAATGCCTTTATTGATAGTAGCTCTAGGTACACACGCATCAGTGTAAATATGGCTGATGTTGGAACGGAGCGTTTGCCTCAAGTATTGTCAAACATTCAAGAAAAAGCCAATCAGTATTTTGATACCAGCTATCAGGTAACACTAACGGGAACGAGTATAACATTTTTAGAAGGCAGTAAGTTTATCATAAATGGCTTAAAGGAAAGTATATTTTGGGCTTTTATTTTGATTGCGTTTTGTATGCTTTATTTGTTCCGTTCTTTTAAAATGCTCATTGTTTCTTTATTGCCCAATATTATACCATTAATGGTTACAGCAGGTGTAATGGGTTGGGTAGGCGTTCCTCTAAAACCTTCAACTGTATTGGTTTTTAGCGTTGCTCTGGGTATTGCTGTAGATATTACCATTCGATTTTTGGTAAACTACCGACAAATTTTGCCTATGTATAATAATGATGTGGAAGCTACTGTAAAACAAACGGTGAAGCAAACCGGATTAAGCATTATTTACACCTCATTGGTTTTGATGGCGGGCTTTATTATTTTTTGCGGAAGTAGTTTTGGAGGCACTTTTGCTTTAGGATGGCTTACCTCTATCACCTTGTTGGTAGCTACAATAACCAACCTTATTTTTTTACCAGTATTGCTGGTTTTATTTAATAAAAAAAGTGGTAACAAAAATTAGTTTGTGTTTTCTTTATTGCAGACCAATTTCAAAAAATGGTTGATTTTAAACATTGATTTTGCATAGTGAAAAGTATTCAGTCAAGTATAGAAAATACTTGTATTGGTATTGCATTAATACTGCAAAAAGGATTTTTTGACTCAGTTAACAAGTAGATCCAATACTTTATATTTCTAATGATTACAATTAAACGCTAATTAGTAGATTAGCCCATTTTAAATTACGCATGCTCAATAATAAGATAATAGACTTGCTATTTTGAAGGTGTTATTATAAAGTAAAATGCCCCGTTAATAACGGGGCATTTTATAAATATTATACGGTACTATTAGTTTGTTAGCTAAATTTTACCACCATCCAATTACATTGTAATTAACTGTTTGAGGTTGGTTTTCACCGTAAGCAACTCCAATTGCTCTTACTGCTTCAATTCTTTCACTTTCTTGTGCTTGTTCTTTTAAAGCATATTTCCATTCACGATTATCAATTTCTTTAACTCGTTTAGCTATCTTATCAGATAATTTCTGTACCGCATCAAATAAACCTGAACTAGGATCAACAGTAGCTAACAAAGCTGCAACTTTTTGAGCTGTTTCGATATCTTGACCAGCAGCCCATAATGCATTTGCTTCAGTCATTATTTTCATTGCATCTTTATTAATTTTATCTTTATAAATTGGACCTACTTCATTCATACATTTATCGTAACAATCTTTACAAACATCGGGAACTGATGTTAATTTAAAAATTGCTTCCTCAAATTTATCCTGTTTAGCAGATGCTTTAGCCTCACTTATTATAAAATCACACTTACTGTTATAATACTCAACAATTTTAGTTTTACCCGTTTCAATAAAAGATTGATATTTTGGATCGGTAGTTTTTAAATTTTTAAGTGCAGAGATATAAGCTTTGGTTTCACTTTCACCAACTCCCTTAACTTGAGTTGAAATACTTGAAAATTTCGTGCCAGAAATACCATCTCCAATGTATAAAGTAATATCTAAAACAAATGCTTGCATAGGAGGTGCAGTAGGAGTTAATTCTTTAGATATAACATTGATATTAGCCGTAATAATAAAACGTTCATTAGAAGCTTTACCACCAAGACCATTTTGTGTTGCAATTTGGCTTAGTTTATTAGCAAGACTACTACGAGCGGCTTCAGGCATTTGGTCTATTTGTTGTGGAACAAATGAAGCCAATGTAATTCTAGCCTTATCGTTACTTTTACCTGCTGTGTTTTGTGCAAATAAATTGCAATTAATTAGAATTAAAACGCTTAAAATTATAGATGATTTCATGTTTATTTTTTTTAATGGTTATTACTGACTTTTACCACCAATTACCAAAACTGCTTTACCTGTACCAACAGGATAAGAAGAACAAGGTAACTGATATGTTTTACGTAAATATTTTCTCAATTTTGTTCCAAATTCATCGGCTGAATACGCATTCCCATCCTCACTTCTTAATGGAATTCTAGCACTTGTCAATTTCAATAAGGTAGAAGTCTTTGATTGGGTAGTGAATGCACCATTTACAGTGTTTGTCTTCATCCATTTTTGAATATCATCAGATAATTCATCGCCATCAGCATTAATTTCGCTGTTTAATTTTTTAGGCGAGTTATCAAAAACTTGAATTTCAACCGTAATTTCTCTTCCTTTAGCAACCATTTCATCAAAATACGTCATCAATTGTCCATTGAAATTATCTATATGAGATAAAACAGCTGTTTCTAGCATTACGGCCATTGAAGCACCAATTAATTCGTTTCCTGTACCACTTGCTGCACCCGCGGGTTTATTCGTGCCCGCATCAACTGCTTTTATTGAAAAAGTTACTGATTTTTTTGGACCTAAAGTGTTTACGCTCCATGAAACATACAAAACAAGATGAGGTCTTGCCGTATTTAATAATTTATCTTTAAGACTTGATTGAACGCTGTTACCTTCTTCACTTGTTTCCATGCTTTTTATGGCTTCAGCGTCTTGTAAAGATTTTAGCGTTTGTGATAAATTTTCCAATGGATAGCCTCTATCTAGCATCATTTTTTCTATGCTAGTAATTACCTGGCCGAGTTCTACATTCAATAATGCTTTTGTATAATCAGGCACCATCGTTTTTACACCTTGATTATCCACTTCTTTCAAATATCCATTTGAATTCATCCAAACATCATCTGGGAATACCATGATTGACGGTTTATTTACAGCTTGTGAAAAAGCTGTAAAACATGTTGCGCTTAACAAAAGCACAAATAATAATACTTTACTTATTAAGTTTTTCATTTTTTATTTAGTTAATGTTTAAAATTTTGTCTGAAATCATTTGTTTTTTTAATTCGCTTCTCAATACACGAATAATAAAGCCAAACATAACATCACCATCTCGGCCTAGTGCTCTTTCTTTTTTAGCAAAAGATTCATCTTTGTTGGAAACAAATTTCATATAAGCACCCTTGTCTGTAAAAAAAGCATTAAAATAGTCTGAATTATTGTCTCTATAATTTGGCATATTAAAAATAGGGCGTGAATCGCAATCGGGCTTGCCATTTCTTATTCCTACAAACAAAACAGCATTTACTGCCTCTTTTCTTGCTTGTTCTAAAGCATCGGCCCTGTTCTTTCCTTTGCCCCAACTTTTTAATGTTATACTTCCATCTAGTTCTGTTCCCATACATTCTATTTCATGGGTATAGTTTCCTGATATTCTTTTACTTGGTTTGCAACTAAAAAAAAATAAGGAGCAAATCAAAAGCATAAAAGTTATTTTTTTCATGTTTTCTAATTTTATTTTATTAATTGAAACCAGCACCTAATGATTTAATAATTCCTGCATCTTCCAAATCTTTTCTTAATGCAGATACGTTTACTGAAACAATTACACCTACTTTATATTCTTTACCAACTTTCATCCTGTCTTCAGCTGCAACAGCTCCATCATTTGACAAAGAAACAAATTTCATATACTTGCCTCCATCATCAAAAAATGGTTTAAAAAAATCTGCTTTTTCTTCTTCTAAATTAACATTGGTTGCTAATGCCTTTTGGCCAGGAACTGTTGATTTACCAGTAAACCCTTTAAATATAATGCCATGAACTGCATTCTTTTTAGCTTGTTCAATTGCAACATCTGGCTTTTTAGAGTAAGACCATACTTTAATCAAATAAGTACCCTGTGTACCAGTTTGAACAACTTCAATTTCGTATCTCCAAGTTTCTGTGTCTTTATCTGCTTTTCTTTTTGCTTGAGCATTTGTTACAGTTACGATGCCAATTATGATAACCAATAAAAGGCTAATTTTTTTTAAAACATTTTTCATTTTTTAGTTTTTTATTGTGAATTTATTATTTTAATTACGCAAATTTAAAAAAATAATTTTCTATTTAATTTGCTTAATTAATAAACCAGAATAATATTTTTTACCCCCTTTAAATGTAGTACGATCTAAAATTGGCTTTGGTTTTTTCTCTTTTCCTTTTTTTCCTTTTCCTTTTTCAGCTTCTGTTGCTTCAGGAACTACCTCTTCAGCTGGTGCTTGTCCATCGGTATACGTATTGTCCCAAACAAGATTTTTGTCTACTTTAATAGTTCCGATGCTTTTGTACGTTGCTGCTCCTGTTTTTTCATCAATATTTTGTTCAAGCACTTCAAATTTTTCACCACCTTCTAATCCTTCTTTCACACCAATCTTTGCTGTAATAGGATAACCTGTATATAATGGAGTTTTTGTTTTAAATACATCATATTTCTTTTGAAGTTTAGCATAAACCCTGTCAATAATTCTAGTTGTTGAAAGTGTAATAACTTGCTCTTCCGTTCTTTTTTCTTTTAATGAAAAAGTAACTAAGCTAGATGCTGTTTCATCTCCAACAAATTCAAGTTTAAACAAATCTGTATTATCAAATAACGCTTTCTTTTTTGCATCTATACCGCCTTTTTCAGCATACATATCTTGGAAGAATACATTTGATATTGAATCATTCCAAACCAATTTATAAAGAAAAGAAGTTGCTATAATTGTGTACCCTTCTTTTGTTTTTTCATAAACAATATCAAGTCCTTTATTTGCTTTGTCTATTAAAAATTGTGGCTTACCCGCTAAAGATTTTGCTACCTGAGCTTTAGCTAAATCTCTAATAAGAGCAGCAACTGGTTCATTTGGATAAAATTTAAATTTATTAACCACTACAAAAGTATTTCCGATTAATTCAAGGCCTGTTGTTTTTAACAATGCCACTCCATCAGAAGAAGCTTGAGCTGATTTAGTTTCTAAAAAAGAAGCATTAAATATGCCTCTATCTGCAACTAAATTAAAATCAAAACTACCATCTGCTTGTCTGTTAAACCATTTTGAAACAAGCTTGTTTGCAACTTTTTCTTTATCAAAGTATTTTTGAATTTTATAAGGCATTTCTTTATTTGCTGAATCCACCAACAAAGAAGAAGCAATTTGAGCCAACATTCCTTTGCCTTTTGGTTTGTATATCGAATCTAACTCCTCGCTAGATAAAGTGAAATTAGCTGGATTGAATGATTTTTGACCAATTGTATGTTCATTATACTTTTCAGGGAAAGGAGCAGTATTGAATGCTTTTAATACTACTTCTTTATTTGGGAAATTATCAGATTCAATAACCATTGTATGTAAAGAGCTTCTGCGATACTTTACATCCATTGGTTTGTCTTGAGTTTGGGCGAATGTGCTTATTGCTGATAAAAATAAGCATGCTGTAATAATTGTTTTTTTCATTTTTTATTTTGTTTGTTTGTTTTGTTTTAAAATAATTACAAAAGAGTATATAATTATATACTCTTTCATTTTATAAAAAATTTTATGCTTTGTTCAAAAAACGCCGTTATTTCTAACTACTTCATTTTTGAATATGCATCTTTAATCTCTTTTAAGAAGTCTGGAATTTCTTTCACTTGTGATTCAGTCCAAAACTCAATTTGTTCGCCAGTTGCTCCACGACCATCACCATATGGACCATAATCATTAAGGTGCATTGTAATTCTTAAATCATTTTCATCAATTAAAAACGAAAAAAACATCTCTTTACATTTATAAACATACTCTTGAGACTTTTTCTTAAACGTAACTTTAAGATTAGGCATAATATCTCTTTCAATAAAAGTTATCATTTTACCTACATCTTCTTTATCAATAAAAATACTTCGTTGAATAAAACCTTTAAATTTCCTTCCTATACCACTTACATTATTACCACTTACTTGGATAGTTGTACCAATTTGTGGCTTTACAAATGCATACATTTGCATCCCAAATAAATTAATTTTTCCATCAGGAGATGAAAACTTAACAGGAAATACCTGAACGCTTTCGCCAATGCCTGATTCAAACATGGCTATTTTATTCCAATCTCTAAGGAAATTAAACTCATTGTTTTTTATAATATTGTCTCTTATTATTGAAGTTCCTTCTATTGTTCTTTGAACTTGAGCAGTCAATTTGAACACTGTAAAAAAATTAATGGCAATAAAAACGCCTAAAATAATATGTTTTTTCATTTTTTTAATTTATTTATACTGTATTGTACTTATTTGAAAGGTTTTCAAATTTATTATATTAAAAATGGCTATGATTAAGGCCCTTAAAATAATATATATTAAATTTTTAAACCATTCTTTACAAACTATTTTAAAAAAAAACCATTTTGAAAATAATGTTTAACAAACATATGATATACTAATCACAAATACAAAAAATTATACAAATAATTGTTAATTTTAAAAAAAATATACCCATTGCTTTCAAAAGATGTTGACTCATTCACAGATGTAGTTAAGGCTAACTACAGGTTAATATTACTTTTCCTGAAAGGCTTTAAAATAACGCCAACCGGTATATATGTCTGATTGCTCATTTTTTCAATTGCTTAAATATTTTTACCCTTTTCTTTATTTAAGTTTTTGAAATTATATAAACATTCAAACTCAATTTCCACTGGGGAGTATTCATAACTTTTTTTCTATGGGCTCATTTTTCTAAAAATGACATTTAATGCATATCGAAATGGGTAAATCCCCCAAATTGAATCGCTAACTTTCAAATTAAATATTCATCTTTGCGCACAAAGAAATTATATACTACATGAGTATTTTTGAAGTCATTGGTGGAAAAAAACTTTCAGGTGCAATACAACCTCAGGGTGCAAAAAACGAAGCGCTACAAATTATAAGTGCCGTTTTACTCACAAAAGAACCGGTTGTCATTCAAAACATCCCCGATATTATCGATGTAAACTTATTGATTGAGTTATTAAAAGAAATCAATGTAAAAGTAACCCGAACAGATCGACAAACCTGTATCTTTCAAGCAGACGATGTGGATGTAGATTATCTATCTAGCGATGCGTTTCATAAAAAAAGCGGTCGACTTAGAGGTTCGGTAATGCTTGCAGGTCCATTGCTTGCTCGTTTTAAAAAAGCATATTTACCAAAACCCGGAGGTGATAAAATAGGCAGAAGAAAACTAGATACGCATATCATTGGGTTTCAAAAATTAGGTGCCGATTATTTTTATGATGAAAACGCAAATTGTTTTCAATTAAAAACAGCTGGTTTGAAAGGTACGTTCATGCAATTGGATGAACCAAGTGTAACTGGAACCGCAAATATTTTAATGGCAGCGAGTTTGGCTGAAGGAACCACCACCATTTATAATGCTGCTTGCGAACCTTACATTCAACAACTTTGCAAAATGCTCAACAGAATGGGCGCAAAAATTGAAGGCATAGGAAGTAACATGCTTATTATACAAGGCGTTGAAACTTTAAATGGTACAACACATACCATGCTTCCCGATATGATTGAAGTGGGTAGTTTTATTGGAATGGCCGCCATGACGCAAAGTGACATCATTATAAAAAATGTAGGCTTAAAAGAGTTAGGTGTTATTCCAGAAAAGTTTCAACAATTGGGCATAAAAATGAATTTCAATGATGATGATATTCATATTCCTGCTCAAGATATTTATGAAATTCAAACTTATCTTGAAGGCGGCATCCCCACCATTTACGACCATCCTTGGCCAGGATTAACGCCCGACTTATTAAGTATAATTTTGGTAACGGCTATTCAGGCAAAAGGCAGTGTGCTTATCCATCAAAAAATGTTTGAAAGCCGATTGTTTTTTGTAGATAAACTGATTGAAATGGGAGCACAGGTTATTTTATGCGATCCGCATCGCGCTGTAGTAGTTGGAATGGAAAGACAAAAGAAATTAAGGGGAATTACCATGAGCTCACCCGATATTCGTGCTGGAGTAGCTTTGTTAATTGCAGCATTAAGTGCAGAAGGAAAAAGTGTTATACAAAATATTGAACAAATAGATAGAGGCTATCAATACATAGACGAGCGTTTAAAAGCTTTGGGCGCCGAAATCATCCGCAAGGATTAAGAAACCATCATTAAAAAGAATAGCCTGCAATTTAAATTGTTGGCTATTTTGTAAACATTATTTTTTATTTTAGGCGTAGCAAAAATGGAAACTAAACATCAGAAAATATTAATTATTACCGCACCATCTGGAGCTGGAAAAACATCGATTACCCATTTTTTAATGCAAGAATTTCCGGAGCTTACTTTTTCAATATCAGCAACAACCCGCAAGCCAAGAGCAAATGAAGAAGATGGAAAAGATTACTACTTTATTTCGCCAGAATTGTTTAAATCTAAAATTCAAAAAAAAGAATTTGCAGAATGGGAAATGGTTTATGAAGGTAAATATTATGGCACGTTAAAATCGGAACTCAAACGTATTTGGTCGTTAAACAAAGTTCCAGTTTTGGATATTGATGTAAAAGGAGCGTTGCATATTCAGCAGCAATATCCCGAAAACACAATGAGCATTTTTGTGGAACCACCTTCAGTAGATGAGCTTAAAAAAAGATTGTTGT
Organism: Chitinophaga pinensis; assembly: GCA_943331145.2. Lineage (GTDB taxonomy): Bacteria > Bacteroidota > Bacteroidia > Chitinophagales > Chitinophagaceae > Ferruginibacter > Ferruginibacter pinensis_F. The sequence continues at coordinate 22,076 of CALQKL020000002.1, read as the reverse complement.
CAAGAGGAACAGAAACCGAAGAATCGCTTAACGCACGGATCAATAAAGCATCTTACGAAATTGGATTTAAAGAACATTTTGATAAAATTATCGTTAATAATGTTTTAGAAAATGCTTGTATTCGGGCAAAAGAAATTCTTACCGAATTTTTGAAAAACTGATCATATCAAAAAAACGTTTAAATATTTTATATGGATTGGATTTCACTGCTGGTCATAATAAGCTCACTTTTATTAATTGCTTTTTTTTATGGGATTGAAATTGCATTTATTTCGGCAAATAAATTATCCATTGAGTTAAAGAAAAAACAAGGAACGTTAAGCGGCAAAACATGGAGTCGCTTTTCAGAAAACTCCACTCGATTTATTGGAACACTTTTAGTAGGCTTAACGATTTTATCTGTTGTTTACGGATTATTAATTGGCGATATGCTTTATCCTGTTTGGAGTAAGATAAAGGAATTATTAAACAAGTATCCTTCTGCTGCGGATTACATCAGCTATATCCAATTATTGGTTGAAACTATTTTATCTACAACCATTTTATTGTTTACCGTTTTTATTGTAAGAACTTTCTTTAGAATAAAGAACGAACAAATTATTCATTCCGTTTTTATAAGCAAATTGATGAATTTCTTTTATCAGCTATTTTCTTCTTTTGCAGCTTTGTTGGTAAATATTTCCGAATGGATTTTGAAATATATTTTTAATGTAAAAATTAGAAACAAAAAAGAAGCGTTTACCAAATTAGATCTTGAACATTTTTTTCAGCAAAATAAAAATCAAGAAATTGAAGAAGCATCAGAACACAATAAAAAACTATTTGAAAATGCATTGTCGTTAAGTGATATTAAAATCCGCGCTTGTTTGTTGCCCAGAAAAGAAATTGTTGGGGTAGAAAAAGACACCAGCATTACATCTATTAAAGAAAAATTTATAGAAACGAAGTTGAGTAGAATTATTGTATTTGATAATAATATCGACAATATAATCGGTTATATACATCACTTAGACCTGTTTAAAAATCCAGCAACTACTTTAGAAATTCTTCACCCCATTGCAGCAGTACCAGAAACAATGAGTGCAACAGACTTGATGAATAAATTTACCAAAGACAGAAAAAGTATTGCTTGGGTAATTGATGAATTTGGCGGAACCGCAGGTATTGTAACCATGGAGGATTTACTTGAAGAACTTTTTGGTGAAATTGAAGACGAATATGACACAGCGGAAAATTTTGTTGAAAAACAACTTGCAGAAGATGAATACTTATTTAGCGGAAGAATAGAGCTAGACTATATCGAACAGAAATATAATTTTAATTTTTATGGTAAAGAAGGCGCAGAAACGCTTTCTGGATTTATTATACAAAACAACAATGCCATTCCAAAACAAAAACAAAAAATCATTGTCGGCAATATCGAGTTTGATATACTTCATGTAAGCGATACTCGAATTGAAATGGTAAAAGTTAGATTATTGAAATAACAGATTATGATTATCGCTTTTCAAATTACAAATACAACTTCGGACTTTAATTACAATTGCTTTACACAACTTGCATTAAAATATCCTTCGCAACAATTTATAATGCTACATCAAAAAAATCATGTAGTAAAAAAAGAATTGCCTTCAAATATCAAACCCGTAAAATTAAAATATGCGCATAATACAGGTGTTTATCATAGCGTATTAAATCAAATTCAACTACGCGCTTATTTAAAAAAATATAAAGTAGATTTTTATTTCAGTACAAATGAATCAACGATTCCAGTAAAAGGCATTACAAAAATTGTATTGATTCATCAAACAAAATCAATTAAACAAAAACAGAAATTTAGAAAAACAAACTATGCTGATTTTTTAATTACCACGAATGAAACGGCACATGAAAAGTTAATTAAAGTCATTCCAGAATTGAAAAGCAAAGTCAAAATGATTCCTTATGGTGTTGAAAAAATGGAAGCCCTATCCATAGATGAATCCACCAAATTAAAACAAGCATTTACGGATGAAAAAGATTTTTTTATAGCCATTCAAAAAGGATGTTCAAGTGCTCAATTGTTGGTGCTTTTAAAATCATTTTCTGCTTTTAAAAAATGGCAACAGTCTAATTTCAAATTGGTTATTTATTTAGATGAAAAACAATTAAAAAGTTCGAGGAAATTACTCGCAAATTATAAATACCGTTCAGATGTTTTATTGATTAATAAAACGGAAGATTATGCCGCATTGTTTGGGGCTGCTTATTTGGTATTATTGGGTGGGGATGAATCCTATTTTATGGAGATGAATCAGCTTGCTTTCAAGAATCAAATTCCAATGTTGCTTCCAGAAGATGAATATTACAAAGGCATTGCTAAAAATACAGCCGTTTATTGCGATTTATCAGAAAAATCCATTTCCGATAATTTGATATTGCTTTATAAAGATGAAACCCTTAGAAATTCAATCAAAGAAAACATGAATAAACAATCCGAGCAACTTCAATGGGAAGATGTTTCTGAAAAACTATGGGATAGTATAATCAACAAAAAAGCATAGAATAGTTTAACTTTGAAAAAATTTTTTTATGCAAAAATCAACCATAACAATAGATGTAATGCTGGATCCAAATAAGATTCCAGAACAAATAAATTGGCAAGCATCAGACAGTTCTGCGGAAATGACTCAAAAATCAAAAGCAATGTGTTTGGCTTTTTGGGATGCAGCTGATCAAACGGCAATGCGTATTGATTTGTGGACAAAAGACATGATGGTAGATGAAATGGGTGATTTCTTTTACCAAATGATGATGAGTATGGCCGATACGTTTGACCGTGCTACACAACAACACGAATTAACAAGCGAAATGAAAACATTTGCAAAACAATTTCATCAGAAATTTAAAGCGCAAATGATAAATGAACAATCATCTAATTAAAAAGTATAAAAATGGCATTAGAACAACAAATTATGGCTGAAATGAAGGAAGCCATGAAATCAAAAAACGAAGCAGCGTTAAGAGGACTTAGAGCAATTAAAGCTGAAATCATTAAAGCAAAAACAGAACCAGGGGCTTCTGGAGAAATTGATGAAGCAACCGAATTGAAGTTTTTACAAAAAATGATGAAGCAACGTAAAGACTCGCTTGATATTTTTGAAAAACAAGGAAGAGAAGATTTGGCGGTAAAAGAAAGAGAAGAAATGTCTATAATCGAAAAGTTTTTGCCAAAACAAATGACAGAGGCTGAAATAAAAGCAGCCATAGAAATAATAATTTCTGAAACGGGTGCATCAACTGCTGCGGATTTAGGCAAAGTTATGGGTGTTGCTTCAAAACAATTGGCTGGAAAAGCAGACGGCAAAACAATCAGCAGTTTGGTAAAAGAGATGTTGGGATAAAATCAAAGCGCAGTTTGGGTTTTCATTGGTTTTATAATTCATCGTTTGGGTATCCCTACGTTGAAAAGGCGGGAAAACAAATTACGTGATATGTATATTGACATTATATTTATTTTTTTAGTTGCCTTTGCATGTTATAAAGGCATCAAAAAAGGATTTATTAAATCCATTATTTCATTTACTGCTTTTTTCATTGGGTTTTTCATGGCCACCAAATTTGCAGCCACGGTTGCTGTTTATTTAACCAAGCATCAATGGCTAAATCATAAATGGATTCCTTTTTTATCATTTATACTTGTTTTGGCGCTTGTATTTTTGGCAATGCACCTGCTGGGGAAAATCCTTGAAAAATCAGCAGAACTCATCATGATGGGTTGGTTTAATAAATTAATTGGATTACTGCTTTATCTATTGATGTACGGTTTGTTTTACAGTATGATTTTATATTATCTCAATCAATTGAATTTATTGTCAGAAAAACAAAAAAACGCATCTTTTTTTTACAATAAGCTTGCGCCAATTGCACCAATGGTGTTAAATCAAATCGGAAATTGGATTCCAATATTCAAAAACATGATTCATCAACTAGAGGATTATTTTAAGTCTGTTTCAAACAAATCGTAGTTATTTTTTATGTTGTCTGTCATTTACCTTAATTTTAACCCAATTAAGATTTAAAATCTACTTTAAATCATTATTAATATAGTTTTTTAGTATGGAGTACACAATCAAAGAGGATGGAAAATTCAAATTCGTAGAAGAAGGCGAAGGCGAAGTGTTGATGTTATTGCATGGTCTATTTGGGGCGATGAGTAATTTCGGGCCTCTAATTGAGCATTTTAAACATACCCACAAAGTTGTTGTGCCAATGTTGCCACTTTTAGAACTCGATTTATTGCATACATCTGTTGGCGGGTTAAAGAAATTTGTATCAAAATTCATTGACCATAGAGGATATGACAATATTCATTTAATGGGGAATTCATTAGGTGGACATGTTGCGTTGGTTTATGCATTAAATAAACCCGAAAAAATCAGATCACTCATATTAACCGGAAGTTCAGGCTTGTTTGAAAATGGAATGGGTGATTCTTATCCAAAAAGAGGCGACAAAGAATACATAAGAAATAAAACATCACTTACTTTTTACGACCCAGCTTTAGCTACTGAAGAATTGGTAAACGAGGTATTTGAAATTACCAACAACAGACTTAAAGTAATAAAAATCATTGCGCTGGCAAAAAGTGCCATTAGAAATAATTTAGGCGAAGAGCTCAATCAAATTAAAACTCAAACCTGTTTAATTTGGGGCAACAATGATACCATTACTCCGCCGTTTGTTGGAGAAGAATTTCATAAGTTAATACCCAATAGCGAATTGCATTTTATTGATAAATGTGGTCATGCGCCAATGATGGAAGTACCAGAAACCTTCAATGAAATCTTAGAAGTGTTTTTGAAAAAAATGGCATTGTCGCAAAATAAATAATTCATTTCAAATGAATTAAATCGTTCTTTATGTTAACTGCACAACTAATCAATTTTGATATTCCTCAACTGCAATTGGACGATTCCGTTGGAAAAGCCAAACAATTGATTAATGATTTTAAACTAACGCATTTACCTATAGTTACTGATAAAAAATTTCTTGGATTAATAAGCGAAGAAGATTTATTGGATATTGATGAAGACAAAATTACCATTGAAAAAATTCAGGATCAATTTTTACTCTTTTACATTCAAGAAGATGTACATTTTTTAAATGCCATCAATTACTGCAATCAATACGAAACAAATGTGGTGCCGGTTATAGATAAAAATGCCGAATTCATGGGCGTGATTACCACAGCGAATCTATTAAAATCAATTGGGGAATTTGCTGGCGCTAATGAAATTGGCGGCTTGATTATTTTAGAAATGCAACGTGTACAATTTGCCATTTCAGAAATCAGCAGAATCGTAGAAAGCAATGATTGTACGATTTTGCATTTAAATACAACTACTGACCCAATTACTGGATTACTAACGGTTACTTTGCATATCAACAAAAAGGAAATCGCATCTATTGTAGCTACTTTCGAAAGATATGAATACAATGTGCTTCACCATTTTGGTGTAAAAATTTATGAAGACAAATCGGATGTCAATTATAGAAATTTGATGAATTATCTAGATATAAAATGAAAAAAATAACCTACACATTTTTTATCATTTCCTTTTTTTTCTTACAACATATTAATGCCCAACCCAAACATAATAATTTAATATTTGATTCTGCATACTTCGAATCAATGCATATCGATACGTTTCGCATCTTAAACATTCATTCGATAAAAATTACTGGAAATAAAAAAACGAAAGATTATATCATTTTACGCGAAATGCAATTAAAAATGGGGCATCAAATAAAAGCCGCGCATTTGCTTAAAAAAATTATTACATCACAAGAACTCATTTACAATACAAATTTATTTTCCATTGTAACCGTTACGCCGGTTATGGTAAACAATGATGATGTAGATATTCTAATTGAAGTTTTGGAAAGATGGTACATTTATCCAACACCCTATTTAAAACTTACAGATAGAAATTTTAATGATTGGTGGACAACACATAACCATGAACTTAACCGGGTAACTTATGGTTTAAAATATGGTGATTTTAATTTGAGTGGCAGAGGCGACCAATTGAATATTTATTTGTTAACCGGCTATGCCAGAAATATTGCTGTTTCTTATACGGCACCATATAGCAATAAAAAACTTACAGAAGGTTTTTCAATAGCAATGGCTTATGTTCAAAATAAAGAAATAGATTATAAAACAACGTATAATCATAAATCGCTTTTATACAAATCAAAGAATTTTGAAAGAACATCATTTAGCGCAGCTGCTGCCTATAGTGTGCGGAAAGGATTTTATAAAAAACAAACCTATAAAATCCAGTACAGTTTTATTGATGTAAATGACAGTATAATTTCAACAGCATATAATTCCAAATATTTCAATTCAAAGAAGTCTAGTGTTGGATTTATGGATTTTATATACAGCTATCAATTTTTAAAATTGGATAACATCAATTATCCTTTGAAAGGTAAAGCATTAAATGTTTCTTTGGCAAAACGTGGGTTTGGATTAACAGGTGGGATAAATATGTTTCAGTTGGATTTGGCATGGCGGAAGTATTATACATTGCCACATCATTTTTATATGAATGTTCAACTTTTTTCAAAAATAAAATTACCCTTTACCCAGCCATTTATAAACCAACGTGCTTTTGGATTTGGCGAATATTATTTAAATGGTTTGGAATATTATGTGATTGATGGTGCGGTAACGGCATTGGCAAAATATAATTTAAGTAAAAAAATAGTTGCGTTTAAAATCAAGATGCCTTTTAAAATCAAACAAGTTCCTTATTTGCCTTTTTCATTTTATGCCAAAACTTATTTGAATACAGGATTTGCGTACAACAAGCCAAATGGTAGTGGTATGTTAAATGATCGACTTTTATACACAACCGGAGCAGGGTTAGATTTTTTAACATTGTACGATTTCAGATTAAGTGCTGAGTTTAGTATGAATCAATTACACGAAAAGGGGTTATTTTTACATTTAAGAAGTATTTTATAAATCACTTATTTAAAAAAATGAAAATTGCCATATATAGTCGCGGGGTAGAAAATGACCAACTTAAAGACATACATAAGTTGTTTGAAGAGCTCATTAAAAATGGTGTCGAACCTGTATTTTTTCAAGATTTTTTCAATCAGTTTTATTCATCTGTTGATTTAAACAATCAATATTCAACATTCAATGCTTTTGAAGATTTGGATAGCAGTATTGATTGCGTACTTAGTTTAGGCGGAGATGGTACCATGTTGGACACCGTAACCATGGTGCGCGATTCTGGTATTCCTGTATTAGGCATTAATTATGGCCGATTGGGGTTTTTGGCTAACATTGGCAGAGATGAAATTCAAGGTGTAATTGATGCCATTGCCGAAAGAAAATATGTACTCGACAAAAGAACCCTAATCCACCTTGATGCCAATGTACCATTATTTGGAGAAACCCCTTATGCATTGAATGAATTTTCAATTCACAAAAGAGATACATCACCCATGATAAAAATTCATACCTACTTAAACGGTGAATTTTTAAACACCTATTGGGCTGATGGTATTATCGTAGCCACACCAACTGGTTCTACGGGTTATTCTTTAAGCTGTGGTGGTCCAGTGGTTTTTCCTGAAAGCAATAGTTTTGTAATTACACCAGTAGCACCGCATAATTTAAATATTCGCCCAATAGTTGTACCAGACGATAATATCATTTCTTTTGAATTAGAAGGGAGAACCGATGATTTTTTAGTTACACTTGATAGTAGAAAAGAAATCGTAAGCAAAGAAGTACAGCTTGCTGTAAAAAAAGAAACCTTCGACATCAATTTGGTTCGCCTTAATGAAAATAATTTTTTACAAACCTTACGCAGTAAATTAAGTTGGGGTTTGGATAAGCGCAATTAATTCAAAACCATTTTTCAATATTCAATTCATGTTTAAGAAATCAAAAAAAATAAAATTGATATTTTTTATTTATTGGTTTCTGTTGCTGTATATTTTTTCTGCGTTGATATGGTGGTATATCGCATTAAGCAGACAAAATATTTCAATGGCTAATTTTAAAAGAAATGAAATTAGCAAACAAGATGCCACTTATGCCATAAAAATTTCGCAAATAGAAGAAGAACAAAAAAGAAAGACAGCGCAATATCTTGGTGAAGGTTCCATATTTTTTCTATTAATTTCTGCTGGAGCAATATTTTTATTTCGCGCAGTTAATAAGCAACTCATCATTAGCAGACAGCAACAAAATTTTATGGTTGCTATTACACACGAATTAAAAACACCAATAGCCATTACCAAATTAAATTTAGAGACAATTCAAAAGCGCCAGCTTGATGAAGTGCAGCAGCATAAGATTATCAGCAACACCATTCAAGAGTCTAATAGAATGAATGCACTTTGTAATAATCTGTTGCTTTCTTCTCAAATGGAAGCGGGCGCGCATCAATACACACCAGAAAGATTAGATGTTAAGGATGTATTAGAATCGGTCGTTTCGGATTTTAAAAATCGTTTTCCCAATCGTGAAATTCAGTTTTTCGATTATGGTTCTTTGCATGTAATGGGAGATGCATTTTTATTGCAAATGACATTCAATAATTTAATCGATAACGCCATTAAATATTCGCCAAAGGATCAACCTATAGAGATCAAAATAGAAAATCAACAAAATCAATGTAACATTACATTTGCAGATTATGGTGCTGGTATTGAAGATGGGGATAAAAAGAAAGTATTTGAAAAATTTTATCGCATTGGTACCGAAGCCACGCAAAAAGCAAAAGGTACTGGATTGGGTTTGTATTTGGTACATCGAATTATAAAGGCACATAAGGGTAAAATATTTATAACAGATAATGAACCGAATGGAGCAAAATTTGTTGTACAATTGAAAACAGTTGCTTAAAATATGTCACTAAAAAAACATTCCATTTTACTTGTAGAGGATGAAGAAAATCTTCAAGAAGCTTTAAAGCTAAATCTTGAATTGGAAGGATATGAAGTAACTACATGTGCTGATGGTTTGGAAGCTTTAAAAATATTATCACAAGAACATTTTGATTTAATGGTGTTGGATGTAATGCTTCCTGAGTTGGATGGCATTTCAGTTTGTGAATCTGTCCGGCTTCAAAAAAATCCAATTCCGATTTTAATATTAAGTGCTAAAAACAGCAGTGCTGATCGAGTGTTGGGTTTAAAAATGGGCGCTGATGATTATCTTAATAAGCCTTTTAATTTAGAAGAGCTTTTGCTAAGGGTAGAAAAATTAATCAAGAAAAACGATCAACTTTCTTTAAAAACAAATGTTCCGGAATTATATGCTTTTGGTAAAAACAAAATCGACTTTAATGGCTTATTGGCAACTAATTCCGTTGGACAAGAAATTCATCTGACCAAAAAAGAAGCGATGCTGTTGAAATTGTTGATTGACCATAAAAACGAAGTAGTAACCCGTGAAAAAATATTACAAGCTGTTTGGGGTTATAATGTATTTCCTACTACAAGAACCATTGATAATTTCATTTTGAACTTTAGAAAATATTTCGAAAAAGACCAAAGGAATCCAAAATACTTTTTATCCATTAGAGGTATGGGATATAAATTTTCTACGCATTAACCCATCATAAATCACCCAATTGAGGACGAATGGTGATTTCTTCAACTACAGCTTGTGGCGATAATCTAGATGCTGCAAAAACCATTTTTGAAATGTCTGTAGCATCCATGATTCTATTGTTACTATTATCAAAATCTCCCCAAGAATCGGTAAACACAGCTCCTGGATAAACGGTTGTAACCTTAATGCCATGTGGTTTCATTTCATGTCTTAAATTTTGACTAAACCCGTTGAGTGCGAATTTGCTTATACTATATATTCCACCGCCATCATAAGCTCGAAGTGCAGCAATAGAACAAATGTTGAAAATATGTCCACGCTTTTGAGCAATCATTGAAGGCAGTAATTTCTTCGTTAAATAATAAGCACTAAAGAAATTTAGGTTCATCATTTTATTAAAATCTTCTTCGCTAGCATCCATTGTATTTCCTGGCGTATATATGCCCGCGTTATTTATCAAAATATCAGGCGTAAATTTATTTAAACAGAAATCAGCAAAGCTTTCAACCTCCGTTTTTATAGAGAGGTCTGCTGCAAAAACATCAATTGTGCAAGCGGGAAATTTATCTACAATTTCTGCTTTTGTTTTCTGTAAATGTTCTACATTTCTGGCACACAAAATAATATGTGATGAGGTGGCGGCAAATTCAAATGCCATCGCTTTTCCCATTCCCCTGCTTCCTCCTGTTATAATTATATTCATTGGCTTTTTTCAATAATTGATTAATACTTATCTTCACAAAAGGTAAAGATATTATTCATTTTCCACACTTTAAATAAGTTCATGCGCAAGTACAATCATCTTTTTTTTGATTTAGATCACACGTTGTGGGATTTTGATACCAACGCAAAAATGTCACTAACAGATATTTTTGAGGAGTTTGAATTGCATAAAAAAATCGATGGCGAATTCGATATGTTTTATGCTAAATATTTGCACCACAACAAGATTTTATGGGAACGCTATCAAAATGGATTTATTAATGCCGAAGAGTTAAAATGGCGCAGAATGTGGCGTACCTTACTTGAATTTAAAATTGGAGATGAAGTGCTTTCAAAAGCATTAAGCGCAAGGTTTTTAGAAATATTACCTACAAAAAATGAATTGTTTCCGCACACGGTAGAAATTTTACAGTACCTAAAGGCAAAAGAATACACCATGCATTTAATCACAAATGGATTTGAAAAAACGCAATGGAGTAAAATTCAAAACAGTAATATAGATCATTATTTTACGCACATGATTACTTCAGAAGCAAGCAACAGCATGAAGCCGGAAAAAGAAATATTTGAATACGCACTTAATAAAGCCAATGCAAGCGTTTCGGAATCTATAATGATTGGGGATAATCAATCTGCAGATATTAAAGGAGGAATTAATGCGGGGATGGATACCATTTTTGTAAATCACATTAATGAAGAATCCACATTAAATCCAACCTATGTGGTAACGCATCTTAATCAGTTGGAACACATATTTTGAGGATGATATAAAAAAGTAAGGGTTGAAAATCTTCAACCCTTACTTTTTAAATTAGTTTTTAATCTCTGCGGTTTTTTCTTCTTTGTCTTTATCGCAAGATTTAGACTTTTTGCAACAAGTTTTACCTTTTGCACATTTTTTCTTTTTGTCTTGAGTTGGAGCGGCAAATGATACAGCACTTACTAACATAGCAGCTGTAGCCAATAAAAATAATTTTTTCATGATTTAAAATTTAAGAATCTAAAAGTAGCCATTAAACTTAAAAAATACAAAGAAATCGCTGTTAAAATTTATAAAGTTGCAATGATTGTTACGCCCCCTTGAACAACCTGGTTTAAACTTACATTGAGTTTGGTACCTATAGGCAAAAGCAAATCTACACGACTACCAAATTTGATAAATCCCAACTCTTGAGATTGGGTTACTTGCTCTCCTACTTTTAAATAGTTTACAATTCTTTTAGCCACTGCACCAGCAATTTGTTTTACCAGTATTGATTGCTCTCCTTTTTTTAAAACAACAGAATGGCGCTCATTTTCTGTAGATGATTTGGGATTCCAAGCTACAAGGTATTTTCCTTTATGATATTGATTATACAACACTTCGCCGCTAATTGGATTTCTGTTTACGTGCACATTTGCAGGACTCATAAAAATAGAAACTTGCAACACTTTTGCTTTAAAATATTCTTCATCAAATACTTCTTCCATTACTACTACTTTTCCGTCACAAGGCGAAACCACTGCACTTTCATCAATGGTTAGTTTACGGTTGGGAATTCTGAAAAAAGAAACGATAAATAACCAAAATATCAATGAAATTGCTAAAAGTGACATTGAAATCCAGCAGTATTCAGCACATAAAAATTTAAATGCTACAACATTAATCAAAACAAGTAAAGCACCTACTACCAAAATTGTTCTATACCCTTCGCGATGTATGGTCATAATAAAAAATTTAGCTGCAAATGTAATGAATCAGCGTTTATACCGAATGAATATCTGTAATGGTCCAATAAAATTGTTCCAAACAGCTATTAAATCGGCATTATACTAGAAAATTTTTGAATAGTTTATAACTCAATTTGGTATAAGTTGTTTTATAAAAAAATGAATATATCCCCAAACAAACGGCGTTGCAATTAATAATGAATCAAATCGATCTAAAAAACCACCATGTCCTGGCATAAAATTTCCACTGTCTTTTATGTTTGCCTTTCGTTTCAATTTACTTTCAATCAAATCGCCAATGGTACCAAACACGGCACACAATGTGGCGATCGCTATCCAGTGTTGAAAATCTATTTTTTGTGCTAAAGGAATGAATTTCCCTAATAAAGCAATGATTAAAATACATAACAAACCTCCGCCAATAGTACCTTCCCAGGTTTTTTTGGGTGATATTTTTGAAAAAGGTGTTTTTCCAATAAACGAGCCTACCAAATATGCAGACGTATCATTTATCCAAATTGAAAACAAAATGGCACATGGCAATAATGGTGAATAATTTGTATTGGCTTCTATTCCATTGGTACCCAAATCCAACATTAAAATTATGGGGATGATGATGTAAAAAAATGCAATAGGAAGGTACAAGAAGTATTTTTTGGGATGAATGAGTTTTACAATTTTGCTGAATTCAAATAAACAGCCAAACATAATTAATGTAAACAGCCCAAGAAATAAATATACATGAACAAATAAACCAGCAAACATGACCATTACAAAAATAATGGCTGTTAAGGAACGCGTTTTGAAAGTTTGAATATTTAGAGACAAAGTTTTTTTTCAAAAGTAAGCAAGTTGTTTCATTCGAATTAAATAAGCATTAATAATTCGTGGTTTTTAAGTAGATGTGTATGCAATTTTTTTTGCCTTAACTATTTAAAGATTAAATTTTCTATTTTTACGCAAAAAAAAATTTCAAATGGCATTAAAACACCACACTGATAGTGATTTGAGAATCAGTCAACAAGTTGAGAATTCAGAAAATTATGTATTGGCATTTATTAATGAAACGTATAAAGTTGTTTCTGGCTTAAATGTACTTGAGATTGGTTGTGGAGAGGGCGGTGTGCTAAAACCTTTTATTGACAGGGGTTGTAATTGTGTGGGTGTGGATTTAGATGAAGTTAGAATTGACATTGCAAATGATATTTTCAAAAATGAAGTCAATTCAGGCAAAGCAATTTTTATTAAGAAGAATGTTTACGACACAGATTTTGTAGAAAAATATAGCAAACATTTCGATTTGATTATTTTAAAAGACACCATCGAGCACGTTCCCAACCAAGAAAATTTTATACCTCATTTAAAAAATCTATTGGCGCCAAGCGGACAAATTTTCTTTGGATTTCCGCCATGGCAAATGCCATTTGGCGGGCATCAACAAGTTTGTTTTAAAAAGATTTCCAGCGTTTTGCCTTACTATCATCTATTGCCAATGTTCATCTATAAGAACCTATTAAAACTATTTGGTGAACCAAAAGGTAAAATTGAAGAGTTGGTAGAAATAAAAGAAACGGGTATTTCAATTGAACGTTTTGAGCGCATCGTAAAGAAAAGCGGCTACAGCATAAAAAACAAAACCCATTTTCTATTCAACCCCATTTACAAATACAAATTTGGTTTAAAACCACGTAAGCAAGCGGGCTTTATCACCCATTTGCCTTATCTAAGAAATTTCTTAACCACTTGTGTGTATTATACCATTGGGTAAATTATTATACCGCTCCTACGGAGCTATTATGATTTCGCTCCTATGGAGCTGTTATGATAATATAATTCCTATCGTCGTTTAATGAACTCCGTTAGTCAAGAAATAACAATCAAATCATTAATTTTCTACGATTCGAAGCTTTGCATAATTGAGCATGATTTTCTTTTCGCCATTGATGTCAAATAAAATGGTAGCGATTGGATTATGCGATGCACCTTCTAATTTTTCAATTTTTCCGAAGCCAAATTTTTGATGTTCTATTCGATGACCTTCTTGCAAATCTGCAGTATCACTCGCAATAAAATTTGTAGTGGGTACATGCTCTTTTGTTTGAGGCCTTGCAAGTGGAATATTGATGATTGTTTTAGCAGGCGGTGGGGTTTTATCAGCTGTACTTCCAAATCCCCTTCTCATTCTTTCGGCTGCAGATGATTGTCCCCACGAACTTGCAGCATTATTTCTAGATGCATTTCCTGCATAACTTTTATCCAAAAATGCAGTATCTATTTCTTCTATAAATCTGCTGGGTTCATTTTGTTGCAATTGTCCAAAACGGTATCGTGCATTAGAATACGTTAGATGTAGTTTTGATTTGGCGCGCGTGATCGCAACATAAAATAATCTCCTTTCCTCTTCTAATTCTTCTCTGGTATTGATGCTCATGGCACTAGGGAAAAGGGTTTCCTCTAATCCGCCAACAAATACTACGGGAAATTCAAGACCTTTTGCAGCATGTATCGTCATTAATTTCACGGCATCTGCATTTTCTTTATTGTCTTCGGTATCAGTAAGTAAGGCAATTTGTTGTAAATAAGTGCCTAAGCTTTTATCGCCTACCTCTCCATCTTCAATGTTCATCGGCGTTTCGGTAAACTCTTTGATAGAATTTAATAATTCCTGCACGTTTTCATACCGCGCCAATCCTTCGGTAGTTTTATCATTAAATAATTCTTTAACGATATTGGTACTTTTTCCAATGATTACAGAAAGGTCATACGCGTTCTTTTTAACAAGCTCGCTTTGAAACATTTTTATCATGGTTACAAAAGTATCGATACATTCAAGCGTACCACTTTTAAAGCCATGAAATGCTGCATTAGTAAGGATATCCCAAACGCTTGAGTTGTTGTTATTAGCTATTAAAACCAATCTATCAATTGTTGTTTTTCCAATACCCCTAACTGGATAATTGATAACACGTTTTATGGCTTCTTCATCTTTGGGATTAACCACCAATCGCAAATAAGCAATAAAGTCTTTAACCTCTTTACGTTGATAGAAACTCATGCCGCCATAAATTTTATACACGATTCCCATGCGGCGAAGGGATTCCTCAAAGCTTCTACTTTGAGCATTTGTACGGTATAAAATCGCAAAATCATTGTTGTAAAAATGATTCCGCAATTTCAATTCCTGAATGGTATCGGCTACAATTTTTCCTTCATCGTTATCCGTCATGGTGCGGATAAGTTTTATTTTTTCACCTTCACCATTATCGGTAAATAATTTCTTTTCAATTTGGCCTTTGTTGTAGCCAATTACTTGGTTGGCGACATTTAGAATGTTTTTAGTACTGCGATAATTCTGTTCCAATTTCACCACTTTTATCTCATCATAATCTTTTTGAAATTGCAGAATATTTTCAATGGTTGCGCCACGAAAACTATAAATACTTTGTGCATCATCACCAACCACACAAACATTTTCGTGCATTGCGCCAAGCAGTTTTACAATTTCATATTGCACGGTATTTGTATCCTGATACTCATCAATCATGATGTATTTAAACTTATGCTGGTATTTACTCAGGCATTCCGGGAAACCAGTAAGTAGGTCGTACATTTTGAACAAAAGATCATCAAAATCCATCGCGCCATTTTTAAAACAACGGCTACTGTATGCTCTATATATTCTGCCAATTTCCGGACGTTGAGATCTTGCATCTTCTTGTTGCAGAAAACCATCATTCATATATTCTTCTGGCCCTACTAATGCATTTTTTGCTAGAGAAATACGATTCAATACAATATTGGCTTTGTATTGCTTTTCATCAAGGTTGAGTTCTTTAACTACGGTTTTGATAACAGATTTTGCATCATCGGCATCGTAAATGGTAAAGTTTGAAGGATAACCCAATCGAGGCGCTTCACCGCGTAAGATTCTTGCGAAAACGCTGTGGAAAGTACCGATGTATAAATTACGGGCATCTGTACCGCCCAGAATTTTTTCGATACGTTCTTTCATTTCGGCAGCTGCCTTATTGGTAAACGTAAGGGCTAAAATATTAAAAGCATCTACGCCACTTGCCATCAAATGTGCAATTCGAGTAGTAATAACTTTGGTTTTTCCGCTTCCGGCTCCGGCAATAATCATAATTGGACCGTCTCTGTGGGTAACGGCTTCGCGTTGGGGTACGTTTAAATCATCTAAATATTTGGACATAAAACAAATGTACGAATAGCATTATTGGGATTTTAATGTGTGAAGAAATAAATCTAAACAGTTTTTAATTTGGTTTAAAATTTAAAGAACAAATAAGATTATTCTATTTTTTTTGTATTTTGTTGAATAATTCAAATTGATATGAAATTGAGACCAGTTAAAATTGTTTGTGCTGTGATTTGTAGTTTGTTTATTTTGCAATCATGCAACAATGACGATTCGTTTTTTTCTTCAAAAGGTGGACTTTTGCCAACAGAGTATATCTATGTTCAGAATGGTATATTTTCACAGACTTTTCAAAATAATACGGTTGCATTAGGAACGGCAGTTACATTTGTAAATACCACTTCCATAAATCATACCATTATATCAGACGATAATTTTACAATACAAACACCGACTATCTTTCCCAATAAAAGTTTTTATTTTAAAAAAGACACCATAGGTACTTTTGATTATCATTGTGTAGAGCATCCTACAGTGAGGGGTACAATCACGTATAGGCCTTAAGGAAGATGTTTATGGTTTGTTGTTTGGCATTTGGCGTTTGGCGTTTGGCGTTGGACCGAATTTCTATCCAGTATTATATCCTTTTACACAACATCCAATACCCTTTTACCAAATTTTTTGATTCTTTCAAATTTCCTTTTATAGTCAATTGTAAAAACCGCATCAAAAATTCTATGGTGTAAGTAAAGAATGCAACAATAAAAAAACCGAACAAACTAAAATGCTTTTTTGCATACTTCAACCGGCTGCTCAAGCTTAAAAACAATCGAAAAGCTTTTACCGATTCTGTAGTGCCCATGCCGGTATGTATGGCTTGAATGCCAGAATGGTAAAATGATTTTCCACCTGCTTGTTTTAAACTCAATGAAAAGTCCAACTCTTCAAAATACACAAAAAAACGTTCGTCAAAATATCCGGCTTTTTCAAATACTGATTTGCGCATAAACATATACGCGCCCATTACCTGATCAACAAATCGACTTTCCTTATGATCCCAATCTGTCATTAAAGTTGGTGGATGAAATAGTTTTGGCCATATTTTCGAAAGTCCAAGAGAATGATACACAAAGTTTATGGGCTTTGGAAATCTTGCACATGTTGGCGTTATCTGATTTAATTCGTTCAACAATTGACATCCCAATACATCAACGTCATTGTGTGTTTCCATGTAATTAAAACTTGCAGAAATCGTATTTTCTAACAAAACTGCATCTGGGTTCAACAACAAAATATAATTGGATTTACTAAGTCTAAACCCTTGGTTGCAAGCACGTGCAAATCCTACATTTTCTGCATTCTTTACAACTTGAATTTTAGCATTTATTGGTAGCAATTGCAAGGAATCATCCGTAGAATTATTGTCAATTATAATCACATCAGAAATTAAATCAGATTGATTTGAATTAAAAATCGATTGAACACATTTTCGTAAAAAGTCGTGGCTATTCCAGTTTACAATTACTATATCTATCATTGGAAATTTAATTTTTTAAACAACGAAATAATCCTGCATTATCTTTCCGTAAAAAAGATTGAGTCCCAAAAAAATCGCCGAAATCAATATTACTAAACTAAATCCCAGCCATTTGTTTTTAAAAATATAGACAAAAAAAGGTATTGAAATGATTTGTGTAACCATAAACAATTCACTCGATCGAAATGCAAATCCAGGGATGGGAGAAAATAATTGAAATAAAAACAAACCCAAAATTTGCAATTTTATCAACAGATATGCGTAATTATTTTTTGATTGAATCGTATTGATAAAAAAAGTAAATACCAGAGTAATGGCATAACTAATCAAGAAATTCACATTTATCTTGTTCACTTGTTCAGTAACACCTAGCTCTGCATATTCAATGTAATTATTACTTTTTACTTGTACATCACCCATATTGATTTTCAAAAAAGGCAAGATAAAGTCCGTAGGCACAAAAGTTAGCACAAGAATGATACCCAACGCTACAAAATAGATTTTTTGTTTGAAATGAAACGGGCTAAAAAACAAAGGAATGAAGTACAATAATGCAGAATAGTGAAATAGCATTGCCAACAAAACCAATACAACATAGGAAACATATTTTTTATTAACTAAATAAGGAATCGAAAATAAAAATATAGCTGATGCTACGCCTACTCTAATTTGCGTCATCTCATGCAATAAAAAGTAGTTAGAAAAATAAACAAGCAATGTTAAAAAAAACAAGTTGGTCAACTTTCCGACTGAAATAACTTTCAAACTCAATGCAATTAATGCGAAGGTGAAAAATGCCATTAACGCATAATTTGTTTGGCTCACATATGTTTTATAGAAAGATGGAATCAAATAGTACATTGGATCGAAATAAACCCATTCATTGTAATGTCTGAAGTAATCTAATGGATCTCGAAAGGAATCGAATGACAACAAATAACTCACATAATCTTTATCGCCTCCAACGGGGCGAAAGGTTACAAAAAGCAAGAAAATAACAAAAAGGAAAATTCTAAATTCGGGGAATTTACTTCCTTTAAAATATTGCTCGGTAATGGAAAAACATATCAACAGCAAAAAAAGCAGAATATAAATCAGCATATTATTTTACAATTTATGTGTTGATGTGATGGATGAAAATAAAATAAAAAACAATAAAATAAACAGATAAGAAACCGAAGCAAATAAATACCCACAAGAAATCATCAAAGGTGAATTGGTATTGCGAATAAAAAAATAATAAAGCAACTGCAACAAAAGCGTGATGACTGCTGCATATAACATTTTCAAGCTTTTCATTTGCAACTCAAATGTTTTATTTACCACCATGGCTATTTGCCATATAAATGTACCAGTAATGATAACAAAGCCCAATTGTTTGAATATAGGTTCATTCGGTACGCTTAATATTTGAAGCAATATGTTGGCGCCAAACCAAAAATATCCTATGCTCACCAACGCATATCCTAGAATTTCATACATAATAATTTTGCGAATGAGATTTTTGATGTCTTCTTTTTTCCCTTCTTTGTACGCTAGTGTAATGATTGGAAAAAGTGAAATTAAAACAGGAGAAATAATCAATGTAAACCCTTTTGAAAGTAAGTCAAACATAGCCTGATAATTCCCTTGAATACTGGCTCCAAAATATTTGAGCATCGCTATTTTGTCGATGTATGCAAAAATATACACCACTACAAACCATAACGACAATGGAGCACCATATTTAAAAAATTGTTGGGCAAGTTGAATAATTTGTTTTGGCGTTGTTTTGGCATCTGATGTCAAACCGGAAGTGTTTGTTGTTTGTTTCTTTAAATATAAAACAGACATACCAAAGGCTGAAATGGAAGCAATAAATAATGCATACACAAAATCAATTTTAATCCAGCGTAGCAATACGAAACCCAAGGCCAAAAAACCAATGCTGCGAATCGATTCGGAAAAAATGGTTTTACCAGATAAGAAGTTGGCTTGGGCAATCACCATCATTGAAAATTGCATTGCGCAGGTTAATGTTAAAACACAAAATAAGATGGCAAACAAAGCATCATGCTGTATTAAAAAAACAGTAATCAATATTGGAAGCAAGGCAATCAATTGAAAGATAAACGACAACTGAATAGATTGTTTTTTAAATAGCATTTTATTTTCACTGATTTGATAGTGCCTCGAAATGCTTTGTGTAATCCAACCCGATGAAATGGTAGCAGTTATAAGCGCTGCATTATTTAGTAAAGAAAATTGGCCGTAATGCGCTGCACCTAGCATTCTTTTGAAAATTGGAATTGTAAACGCAGTGATGATGGCAGGCAATATTATACTGGCAAGATAATTAAAATAGTCTTTTTTAAAACTTAATAATAAACTCATGATATGATTGAATGGCAATGACTGGTTAAGGTACTACGAACTGGCCACGTCTTTTTTTGTGTAGTTGCTGTTTTGTTCCATTATTAATAATATCACTGTCAATACAAAAATGAACAAAAATGAAAATACAATGGCTGCTTTTAGTCTGCTCATTTTTACACGTTCCATTGGATAATCTGCAAAATCTATGATTTGCAATAAAGGTGTATTGATTAAATATTGAAAGCGCGCAATCTCTAAATTCTTGTACATTTCGCTATATGCGTTGCGGTACAATTCTATATTGGTGTGTTGTTTTAAAATGGGTACTTGCGAATATTCAAAAACCGGATTGATATTGGCATCTTTAATTTCTGCTCTGCTCGAAATGCTGGAGTATAGCCCATCTTTTACAGCAGCAATTCTATTCTCCAAAGCTTCTAAAGTCAATTTTGCTTTTTTGGTTTTGAGTTCTATATAAAAAACATTAGTTTCTGCAATCAATCTATCGGTGAGTATTTTTGATAAGTGTTCGTTAGGACTTTTGATATTGATTTCATAAATGTTGTATTTTCTGTCAGGTTTTTCTACTTTAATATTATCTTCCACCATCTCTGTATAAATCAACCTCAACACACTATCTTGTATATAAGTAAACTTTTCCCTGTTTTGAAAAGCAGGAAAATGGATATTTGCAACTTTTCGATGAAAATGCTCTCTGCCTTTTACATTCATATAATTTTCAATCAATGTAATGGGTTTGTTGTTGATGGTATCTACACTTAATAAAACCCGTTCAACCATTCTTCTGCTTCTGACGATTTCAATGATATTATCTCCTCCAAAAACATTCACATTTGTACCTCCTGAAAGTCCAAATTGCGAAGCCAAACTATTTAAAGTAGTTTCCGTATTGCTGCCGTCATCTAAGGCAAATGTAAGTTTGCTCTTGTATTGAGCCGTTTGAAATTGGGCATATAAAAATCCAAGCACAGCAAATAACATCCCACCGAATAAATATATCCAAATCCTTTTTTTTAAAAAAATCAACTTTTTGCGGAATATCGATTCAACATATTGTGTTTTTGATTGGTTTTCATTTGATGCATTCATATACAATAAATTAATTTTTCAAAGCCGTTAATACTACATTTGAAATGATGCCCATTGCCGAAACCAACAACGCCCACTCTGCAGCACCAATTTTATTTCTATTCTCTTTATTTCTTTGTGGCACAAAAATTTCAGCTCTGCTTGTAATTTTTGGATAAGCTTTAAAGCCAAAAAAGGATTTTACCGATTTCACTTTTCCATTTGGAAATACAATTAATGTTTTTAATTTTCTTGCTTCACTGGTAAACCCGCCCGCCTGCTTAATATAAAATTTTGCTGATTTATTTTTCCTTAATGATACAATATTGGGATAGTATACTTCGCCAGTAACTTTTACCAAGTTGTTGTTTTTGCTTACAGTAATCAAATCGCCATCTTCTAAATTCAAATTTTCAAATTTTGAGTTGTCTTTCAATATTTTTTTTAAATCTATACTAATGGTTTCAAACTCGCCATATAATTCATTTTTAAGTTGATCATTTGTAGCAATGCTATCATATTCTAGATTCATTAATCGTTTAAAAAACAATTCACGTTCTGTAATAGTAAATACCGAATTCTTTCTACGTCTGATAATTATTGAAGAGCTATCAGCAGTTGCCTTAAAACCTCCGACACGCTTTATAATATCTGTAATTTTTTCTCCGCTTTTTTGAAGATTATATTTTCCTGGTGTTAGTACCTCTCCCACAACCATTACCATTCTTTGATTGATTACTCCTGGCAATACTTTTACATGCACAATATCAAAAGGCATAAGTGTAATTTCTACACCCATTGCATTTGATTTAGATACGCTTACACTAAATGTTTCCGTTTCAAAATAATCTAAGGTATTTGATTCCGACTTCTTCTTT
>CALQKL020000001.1 GCA_943331145.2 Chitinophaga pinensis | reverse complement strand
TCATTATTGTTGATTGATTTTTTCCAAGCGCTCATGCCGCCCGTTAAATTGATGAGATTTATAAACCCAAATTTTTCCTCAAGCCGTTGAATGGCAATTTGACTTCTCACACCTTTTTCGCAGTAAAAAACGACGGGTGTATTTTTATGTATGATTTGATGATGATTCAGGATTTCTTGAAATGGAATTAAAGTGCCACCAATGTTAAATGCATTGTGTTCGAATGCTTCACGTACATCAATGAGCATCATATCAGCACCTTCATTTAAAGCAGTAAACAATTCTTTTGGCGAGATGGTTTGCATGGTGAATAATTTACCCTTCTTCCTCTTCGTTAAACCAAACACGGTTTAATTTTAGCTTACTAACAGGGGCTACTACCAGCGGGAATTTTTCCACAGCAACATTGCTTTGTTCTAAACCAAAACTTCTTTCTTCACTAACACTTAATTCTTTCAACCAAAAATATAAGCGCATGATTAAATGTTCAGAGAATGGAAGTTCATTATCCTGACTAAGGAATTTCTCCATTACAATAAATTGAAAATCGCCCACCATATTATTTCTTTGCTGACTTTCGTAACGGCTTGTAATGTTTACTTCGCGATTGGCAACTAAATCTTCCACCACTTTTTTAAACATTAAATTTAAACGAGGTTGAATTCTGAAACCCAATCTAAATTCAACACGAATGATGTCATTTGGAATAATGTGTTCTACGGTGTATTCGCTGGTATATGGATCATCTAACGTATGTACATGTACGAACCAATAAATATCTGCACGCTTGGGTTTTCCGCGCAAAATGCTGTACATGATTTTGTGTTCAATCTCTTTGGGATTATTGGCACTTGTAAGATAAACCAAGTGGGTAGCATATTTGGGAACACTGCTGTCGTTACTCAATTCTTCAATTTTTGGAATATACTCTTCAACACGAACGAACTCAACATATCTAGCTTTAATTTTTCTAGCCCTATACCAGATATACATCACAGAAAACAAACCGCCTGCAATAATTAAAGTAACAAAACCACCATGTGGAAATTTCTCCAAATTTGCAATTAAAAAGCAAGTCTCTATGCTGATATACACAAAAAGATAAAACCAAATCAATGCTGGATTTACTCTTTTTGAAACAAGATAATTTGAGAAGAGAACAGTTGTAGCTAGCATACACAACGTTATCGCCAATCCATAAGCCGCTTCCATTGCGCCTGAAGATTTGAAATACAAAACGATAGCGCAACATCCAACAAAAAGTAGTGTATTAATTCCTGGAATAAACAATTGCCCTTTTGCTTCCGTAGGATAATTGATTTTCATTTTAGGCCATAAATTCAATCGAATGGCTTCACTGATTAACGTAAACGAACCACTAATTAAAGCCTGACTAGCGATGATTGCAGCAGCGGTAGCAATGATAATTCCCCATAACAAAAACCAATCTGGCATAATTGCGTAAAAAGGATTTTGCATATTTACCGCATCAGGAAATTTCGAAAGAAACGCAGGTAATTTGATTAAATCTTGATTGGCATAAACAACGCCTTTTTGGCTTAATAACCATGCCCCTTGACCAAGATAATTTAATATTAAACAAGCTTTTACAAAGATCCAGGAAATTCGAATATTGCCTCTACCACAATGACCTAAGTCGCTATACAATGCTTCCGCTCCCGTAGTACATAAAAAAATTGCACCTAAAATCCAAAAACCAGAAGGATAAACGGTTAACAATTTTATACCATAATAAGGATTGAAAGCTTTTAAAATGGTAAAATCGGTAACTACATACGAAATACCTAAAACAGCCAACATTAAAAACCAAACCGACATAATTGGACCGAACATTTTGCCAATTGAATTGGTGCCAAATTGCTGCATAAAAAACAAAACACACAATATGCCAATTACAATAATGATGATTGTAGATTCGGTGATTTCATGTAAAACTGGAATGTTTCTTAACCCCTCAATGGCTGAAGTAATTGAGATTGGTGGTGTAATCATACCATCGGCCAAAAGTGCAGCGCCACCTAACATTGCAGGAAATACCAACCATTTTTTTTGTCTTCTTACTAAAGTGTACAATGAGAAAATTCCACCCTCCCCTTTGTTATCCGCTTGTAAAGTTAAAATCACATACTTCAATGTAGTTTGTAATGTAAGCGTCCAAAAAATACAGGAGATTGCCCCCAAGATTAATAACTCAGAAATGGGTTTGCCATTGATAACTGCGCTAAATACGTAAAGTGGTGATGTACCGATATCACCGTAAATGATACCTAATGCAATGAGTAAGCCTGCTGCGGTTACTTTGTTAATTGAATGATTATTGGCCACGAAAGTGAATTTTCAACAACTTATTGAAGTAAAATAAATTGGTACACAAATGTAAAAGTAATTGCAATAAAAAAACGATAAACGATTTATTTTATTTTAATCTCCACTTTCTAATGTAAAAATCTCATTGACCGTAGTTTTAAATATTTCAGAAATCTTAATGGCCAATAGTGTAGAAGGAACATATTTTTCTGATTCAATTGAATTTATGGTTTGTCGAGATACCCCTACTTTTTCCGCTAATTCTTGCTGCGTAATGTTCAACTTGGCCCTTTCCACTTTTAATGTGTTCTTCATCTGTTACTAAATTTTTGGCTATGGTAATTTAATAGATAACCCAAAAGCATGAATAATACAAGAAACTGTCCGGTTACATCCTGTATTGGATCCCTAAAAACTAAATCTATAAAAGGCTTTACAATTACATAAAACACAGCCGTGATGAATGTTTGTGCCATTGCTTTTAACCTCATTTGGGCAATCATTTCATCTTCTATTTTTTCCTTAGCGAAGGCAACAAATAGTAAACCCAGAATAAAGCCATTCATGGTGAATGCTTTAAAAAACGCTTTTTGAGTTGGTATCATTTCAATGTGGAATAACTTAATTATCAATCCTGTTAATAAAGCGATTAAGATTATTCCAATCCCCATTTTTTTTAAATGCTTGTGGATTCTAGTGCCTTTGTTGTTGTTTGTTTTGCTTTCCATTTTGACAAGTTTGTTTTTCTAAATGTCAAATATAATTTACATTATTGAGAAAATCTAATCTTTTGATAAAAAATAAAAAACCCCTTCCAAAAGAAAGGGGTTTACACAAACAAACATCACAAACAGCATTTAATATTCTAGAAGCGATTAATCTGGTTTTTTACCATCTAAAAAAGAATTGATGGTATTGAGTTCTATTTGATTTTCGCTATTATTTTTTACGGTATAATGACTATAAAATGTTTCTACATCGGCAATTTGAACTTGCTTTTCCATATTGCGTCTTAGGTAAGCGGGTACGGTGTCATACTCACTATTTGGATCCGAACTTCCAACATTAAAAGAAAGGTTGCGAAGCTTTGCCAAACGCTCATTTGCCCTACGTCTAAGATCTTCTGATTCATCGGGTAATGCTGCCGTTTCGTTAGATACTTCATCAACAGAAACCATAGTTGCAATTGGTGCAACATTTTTCACTTCAACCGTTTGTTTTTCAAAGACTGTGAAATCTAAAGATTCGTTTTCATTTGAAGCTTCAAAGTTTTCTGGGTTTTTAACTTCTTCTATTTGAGTAACAGTTACATTATTTTGTGCAGATTGGTTTTCTTCTTCTACAGCATAAATTTGAGTTGGCTTTGCTAAATAACCGCCCGAAATTGGTAATGATTCTTGCTCAGTATCATTTTCAATAGTTGCAGCATTTTGAATTGGCTCAACTGTTATTTCTGCTTTTGGCATTTCATTGTTAACTACCGGTTCATCAAATTCAAATTCAATAATTGGAAGTTGATCCACTGCAGAAGAGATTTCAAAAAATACAGGAGCCTCAATCGTTGGTTTTTCTACTGGCTGAATCGCTATCGTTTCTGAAGATGTTGTATCTTTTTCAGTTAATGTAAATTGAATAACTGGGTTTTGTTCAGTTGCTTCAATTTTATTTTCAACTTTAGCTTCAATTTTGTTTTCCACTTGCTCAACCAATTCTGCTTTCAATTCTAATTCTACTGGCAACAGCATTTTTTCTTCAACTTGATTTTCAATAACTTTTTCAATTTCTTTAGCTAAAGGGATAGAAACAATTGGTTGTACAGGAGCTTCAAGTTGCAAAACAACACGATCGTCTTCTGGTTTTTTTGCATTTGAATCTGATGTTGAAAATGGATCATTACGATCAAAACCTGTAGCAATCAATGTGATGCTAATTTCACTTCCAAGAGAATTATCAAAACCTAATCCTAAGATTACATCTGTTTCATCACCAGCTTGTGAAATAATATAATTTTGAATGATTTCAATTTCATCCATAGTATGTTCGTGATCCCCTTCAGCACTATTGATGTTTATTAAAATCCATTTTGCACCTTTAATATCATTATCATTTAATAATGGAGAAGTAAGCGCACTTTCAATGGCAATTTGTGCCCTGTTTTCACCTGCTGCAGAAGCGCTTCCTAATATTGCAACACCACCATCCTTCATAACCGTACATACATCGGCAAAATCCACATTAATTTGTCCTGTACTATTGATTACATCAGTGATACATTTTGCTGCGGTTGCTAAAACATTATCTGCACGACCGAAAGCTTCTTTCATTTTTAAATTGCCAAATTGATGGCGAAGTTTATCGTTGCTGATGATCAACAAAGTATCCACGCTTTGTTTTAGCAAATCAATACCTTCTTGAGCTTGGGCAATTCTTTTTTTACCTTCATAAGCAAATGGAGTTGTAACAATACCTACCGTAAGGATTCCCAAATCTTTACAAATCTTTGCTATAATTGGAGCGCCACCTGTACCAGTACCACCACCCATTCCAGCAGTAATAAATGCCATTTTGGTATTCACTTCCAAAATGCGTTTTATTTCATCTAAACTTTCTTCGGTAGCTTGGCGACCAATATTGGGATTTGCACCTGCACCCAACCCTTGGGTTAAATGTGGGCCCAATTGAATTTTATTTGGCACACTACTTAAAGCTATTGCCTGTGCATCTGTGTTGCAAATTATAAAATTTACACCTTCTATATTTTGAGAAAACATGTGGTTTACCGCATTGCTGCCTCCACCACCCACACCAATTACTTTGATAATTGATGATTGTTCTTTTGGCAAATCAAATTGTATCATATTGGAACTTTTTGGGGTTAGTAAGTAATAATGGATTTTATTTTATTGATTCTTTAATTCTTCGAATTCTTTATCATCTTCCTCTTGGAACAAATTGATAATATCCGTTTTTATTGAATCTAAAAATGCTTTTAGTGTTTTCTTACGAGGTTCAACTATTATAGGCTCCTCTGTTTTAACCGCTTGATTAACTGGTGTTTCCAAAACTGGTTCTTCAATGTCAATTTGAACATCTGCTTTATGTGTAACCTTTTTCCATGACTTCTCCGTTACTTCTTCAGCAACAGTAGATTTGTATTTATTTTCGTAGTCATTGTAACCTTTTAATATCAAACCTATACAAGTGCTATACATTGGTTTTTCCAACTCAGCTAAATGATCTCCAGACAAATGCTCATTAGGATATCCAATGCGTGCATTTAATCCTGTTAAGAACTCTGTTAATTGCAAAAGGTGTTTTAATTGAGAACCCCCACCAGTTAAAATAATTCCACCATTTAAAGAACGGCTGTCTAATCCTACTTGTTTTAAATGATAGGTAACAAAATCCATAATCTCGCTCATACGAGCTTGAATAATATTTGCTAAGTTTTTAACCGCAATTTCTTTTGGCGCCATTCCACGTAAACCAGGAATAGTAATGAATGTATTTGCTTTAGTTTGATCGCTCAATGCACTACCAAATTGTACTTTCATCGCTTCGGCTTGTGTTCTTAGCACACCTAACCCCAATTTAATGTCGTTGGTTATGTTTTCGCCACCAAATGGAATTACAGCAGTATATTTTAAAACGCCTTCAGAAAACACAGCTAAATCTGTTGTGCCACCACCTATATCTACGATAGCTACACCTGCTTCTAAATCTTGCTCACTCATTACTGCTGCTGCAGATGCTAATGGTTGTAATACCAGATCTTTTGTTTTTAATCCTGATTTTTCTACACTACGGTTGATGTTTCTAATTGCATTTTTATCCCCTGTAATGATGTGAAAATTCGCACCTACTTTTACACCGCTATACCCAATTGGATTTGGAATATTTGGATGATTATCTACAGTAAATTGTTGAGGAATTACATCTATTATTTGATCGCCTAATGGTATATATGTACGATATTGATCTGCAACCAATCTGTCGATTTCATCCTGACTGATTTCATCTTCAATATTTTGACGGACGATGTCGCCTCTTGTTTGTAAACTCTTAATGTGCTGACCAGCAATCCCTACATAAACTTCGTGTATCTCTGCTTCCAACTCAGGATTGCTTTCAATACATCTTTCTAATGCAGTCTGAATGGCCTTTATGGTTTGGTCGATATTCAATACCATTCCATGTTGTACGCCATTACTATTGGCGCGTCCGAAACCTAAGATTTCGAGTTTTCCAAATTCATTTTTTCTACCAGCAATGGCAGCGATTTTAGTAGTTCCTATATCTAGGCCTACAATAATGGGTTGTTCGTGTTGCATAATTGTTTGTGTGTTTGTTTTTTATTTTAAATGTTATTGTTTTTTAAGTTTAATTCTTAGTAATCATTATTTGTTGTTGACTTTAATTTCGCCTTTTCTACTCTCGGTTTTGCACCCTTATTCACTTTGTTTTTATCCACCGTTTTCTTTTCTATTTTTAGTGTAACTTTTGAAGAAGACTTTGCTACTTTTTTTGGCTCTTTTGTTACAACTGGTAATTTAGCAACGTCAACTTTTTTGAATGTTGTTGGATTTGAATTTACAATTGGCTTTACTAAAGGCGATGAAGCTTCAAATACCAATTTATTTGATTCTTCCGGCTCTTCATCCCTTGCAATTGAATTTAAAATCATAGACTCATTAACCGTATTTTTCTCATTGTCTTGTTGCATTGCTGATGAAGTATCGCTGGACATTTTTGCGGAATATTCAGCAAATTCTTTTATCATTTTCATTGTCTTTAATGAATCTGCTATTTGTTCTTCTTTACCTACAATGGATGCCACAATTTGGTTTTCAAACTCAAGGTTTACTTTGCTGTATTTTTTCCACCCTTTTACAGAAATTACATTTTTATAAAACAATTTCAGTTTGTCAAATTTCTTATCAATATTTGATGCGTCGCCAAATAAAATAATCTGATCTCCCAATTTTGGGATCAATTCAAATTTATGTGAAGCTGTAATATCTACCTGGTCAATCATTGCCATCAAAAACGGATCATTTTGAATGTACAAACTCATGACTTTAATATTTTCCAATAATGCACTATCCGATTTCGAAAGCACTTGCAATGCTGATGGGAAATTTGTAAAGACAGGTAATCTTGCTGAATGCGTTTTACTTAATGGCAACATGTTTAAACTATGATCTATGTAAAAAGAAGTTCCTTGATTTGAAAAAACTCTTGCAATAGGATTTTTCTCTTCAACCTTCACCATTAAAACATCATTCTTATCAAAATACAAAGTTGCTTTGCTTATCCAAACATCTTTTTTTATTTGATTTTCCATTTCCAGCAAATTCATTTTGTTAATTGCTTGACCTTTAATCTCTTCACCCGAAACCTTTTTTAAAATATCTAAAATCTCTGTTTTCCCAATAAAAAAATTATTATTAATTCCAAGTATTTCAATTTCATAGCCTTTACAAACACTGGTATCTTTCTTATAAATGCCACTAACCAACAATGTCAAACTGGCCAAACCCAAGCAAATCCACAAAAATGTAACTAGGATTTTTTTTATGTTTATTTCTTTAATTGATTTCATTGTGTCAATTATTTGATTAATGTGTTTTTTAATGGTTCTACCAATGAGTCGATATCACCGGCTCCTGCTGTAATCAACATTTCTATTTCACCTGCTTCTGATTTCTGTTTTACAATCTCTATAATTTCTGATTTTGAACAACATTTCACTTTGGGGTTTTCCATCAAACCTGCAATCATTTCGCTATTTACCCCTTCAATAGGCAATTCTCTTGCCGGATAAATTGGCAATAAAAAAACCTCATCCGCCATATTTAAAACCGATGCAAATCCTGTTGCAAAATCTCTTGTGCGTGAAAATAAATGAGGCTGAAAAATCAACGTACATTTTTTTTCTACAAACAACCCTTTTGCACCCTGAATCAATGCACTTAATTCCTGAGGATGATGCGCATAATCATCAATCATTACTACATCAGAAGTATGCATAATGTATTCAAATCTTCTTTTTACCCCTTTGAAATTAGCAACAGCATGAATGATTTTTTCATCCGAAATATTTAGATTTTTTGCTACAGCAATAGCCGCTATTGCATTTTCTAAATTATGCATCCCACCCATGTGTAACGAAAGCCCTTTTACAACTTGATTTTTAATTTGAGCATCAAAATAGTAAGAGCCATTTTTATGCATAATATTAATTGCAAAACAATCTCCTTTGTTATCGTCTACGCTATACGTTAGTTTATTTTCAGATTCAAATCCATGTGATTTATCTAATCCCAATTTTATAATTAGTAGCCCTCCTGGTTTTACTTTTTGGCTAAAAGAAACAAAAGCATCAACAAAATTTTGTTCGGTTTCGTATATATCCAAATGGTCTGGATCTATTGATGTAATCACAGCAACATCAGGCGTTAATTTCAAAAAGCTTCTATCATATTCATCTGCTTCAGCTACACAAACATTTTTTTCACTCGTCCAAAAATTGGTGTTATAATTTGAAGTAATCCCACCCAAAAAAGCGTTGCATCCAAAATCACTATCACGTAAAATGTGCGCTATCATTGAACTTGTAGTCGTTTTACCATGTGTACCCGCAACACAAACATTATAAGACAAGTTAATAATCATGCCAAGCACTTCACTTCTTTTAAATAACGGTAATCCATTTTCAACTAAGTAATTATACGCTTTATGATTTTTAGGAATCGCCGGTGTATAAATAAACAAACTCGCTTCCTTATCAATTAAGTTTACATCATCTGTATAATGAATACCAAAACCTTCTTCTACTAGTTTTAATGTTAATGCTGTTTCAGTTTTGTCATAACCACTAACAATTAAACCTCTACTTTTAAAATAACGTGCAATTGCACTCATACCAATACCTCCAATGCCTAAAAAGTACACACGTTTACCTTTAGCTTCACCCAATGAAACCTCTTTGATAAAAGTGTTGATATGGTTTATATGATCCGTCATTTTTTATTTTATAATATCCAATATTTGATTGGCTATAATTTCATCAGCATTTAAAACGCCAAGTTTTGATATGTTTTGTTTTAATTTATTTTGTAAATCGTTATTATTTAGCAACTCAAATACTTCAGGAATTAGTTTTTCTAAAGCACCTTTATCTTCCATTACCAAAGCCGCATTTTTTTCTACAATTTTTTTAGCATTTACCATCTGATGGTTTTCAGCTGCAAATGGAAAAGGCACAAAAAAAACCGGTTTACCAACGATACACAATTCAGAAACTGCCATTGCCCCACTTCTACTAATCACAACATCTGCTGCTGCATAAGCATACTCCATTTGTGTTATAAAATCTTTTACCACAATATTTTTAAAACCTTTACATTTTTCTAATGCTTGATTATAAAAAGATTTGCCCGTTTGCCAAATCAATTGCACATTCCCATTTTCAAAAAAATGAAGGTTTTTCAAAATGGCTTCATTGATACTTTGTGCGCCCAAACTACCGCCTACACTAAAAATTGTTTTTTTATTTTTATCCAACCCAAAATGATCTAATCCTTCTTCAGTTGACACTTTATGATTAATTATTGAAGTGCGAACGGGATTTCCACTTACGATTATTTTATCTTTTGGAAAAAACAATTCCATTCCATCAGTTGCTGTAAAAATTTTTGAAGCATTTTTCCCCAACATCTGATTTGATTTTCCTGCAAAAGAATTCGACTCATGAATAAAGGTTGGAATGCCTTTAGACTGCGCGAATCTTAAAACCGGAAAACTAGAATATCCACCTACGCCGATTACAGCATCTGGTTTAAATTTTTTAAAAATTTGAGAAACCTGAATAAAACTTTGAATCAGTTTTATCGGCAACCCTATATTTTTTATCAAAGAACTTCTATTAAAACCCGCTATGGTTAAGCCTTCTATATCAAAACCTGCCTGTGGTACCTTTTCCATTTCCATTTTTCCTTTCGCACCAACAAATAAAAAATTAGAATCAGGTGATATTTTTTTTAACATTTGAGCAATCGCTATAGCTGGGAATATATGCCCTCCTGTTCCACCGCCTGCTATTATAAATCTCTTGCCCTTTGCCATTAATCTATTCAATTAACTATTTTTCGTTTCTGTTTCTTTTGATTCTGATTCTGCCGCCACTGCTGCTTCTAAATTTTTGAGTTGCGAACCTTCTTGTTGTTCAACATTTCTTGCAACACTTAAAATAATTCCTATAGAAATACAAGTAAACCACAAACTGCTACCACCCATACTTACCAAAGGAAGCGTAACCCCTGTATTAGGCAACAAACTAACATTAACCCCCATATTTGCAATTGCCTGAATAACTAAAGTAAAACTTAATGCTAGTGCCAGAAATGCACCAAATGCAAATGGACATTTTTTATATAGTCGAATACATCTAAATAAGAAAAGCATATAAATCATCAACATAAATGCTGCCCCTACAAAACCGTACTCTTCAATAATAATGGCATAAATGAAATCGCTGTAGCAATGCGGCAAAAAATTTCTTTGCAAACTATTTCCAGGACCACGACCAAACCAACCACCATTGGCAACAGCAATTTTTGCTTGATTATTTTGATACGACTTTTCGCTATCATCTTCTTTTTGAACGTATAAAAATGTTTGAATTCTACCTATCCATGTTGGGATACGTGCAACCCTTAATGCAACCGGTAATTCATTGCCTTTTTTAGTTTCTTTATTATAAGTAGAAACTGCAATAGCAACCAGCAAAACAACAGGGATCATTGCAACTAATATAACACCCATCAAATGTTTAGTACTCACTCTTCCAATAAACATAAGCATCATACTTGTTCCGAAAACCAATATTGACGTTGATAAATTAGCTGGCGCGATGAATCCACAGATTATTATCACAGGCGTCACAATTGGTATAAAGCCTTTTTTAAAATCTTTTATCACCAATTGCTTTCTACTCAACATTCTACTCATGTACATAAACAAAGCCAACTTGGCAAAATCAGAAGTTTGGAAAGTCATATTAATAACTGGAAGTCTAATCCATCTGCTTCCCGCATTAAGCTCAACACCAAAAAACAATGTGTAAAACAATAATGGTATTGAAACTATAAATAGAATTAGCGCTAACCTTGAAAAAAATGTATAATTGATTCTGTGAAAAAAATAAATGAACAGCAGTCCTACAATTATAAAAGCAAATTGCTTGAATAAATAACTTTCCGTACTTCTACTCATCCTAAAAGCCAAAGAACCTGTACTGCTATAAACCAAGAGCAAACTCGCCATAGTAAGAATAATTACAATAGACCAGATAACTCGATCTCCCTTTGTTTTTACAACAAGATTACTGCCTACATCTCCAATATTAAAAGGAGCTGAAGTGGCTAAATTGTTATCTAAACCTGGATTAAAAAATCGTTTTATTTTTTCTATTGTTTCTTGCATAAAAAGCGAAATACTTTTCAAAATATGATTATAAATTTCTTACTGCTGCTTTAAATTGATTACCTCTATCTTCAAAGTTTTTAAACAAATCGAAACTTGCACAAGCGGGACTCAACAATACTGCTTCTCCTTTGTTGGCAATTTGAAAAGCGGTATTGGTTGCTTCTTCAGCGCTCTGTGTATTTACGATAAGTGGAATGATATCAGAAAATGCTTCTTCAATCTTTGAATTATCTGTACCCATACAAACGATGGCTTTTACTTTTTCAGAAACCATTTCTTTGAGCAGATTGTAATCATTTCCTTTATCTACACCACCTAAAATCAATATCACAGGCTTTGTCATGCTTTCAAGCGCAAACCAAGTACTGTTAACATTTGTAGCTTTGCTATCATTGATAAATTCAACCCCTTTAATGGTAGCCACTTTCTCCATACGATGCTCTAAACTTTCAAAAGTTTGTAAAGCCTCTCTAATTTTTTCTTTTCGTATATCAATAGCTGTTACTGCCATACTTGCAGCCATACTATTGTATAGATTGTGTTTACCTTTTACAGCAAAATCGTTAACGTTCATCTCTACTTCTTCGCTTTTCCATTTAAGGCAAATTTTAGCGTTTGTTAAGTAGGCGCCTTGTGGCAGTTCTTTTCTCATAGTAATGGGAGCTTGGATTGAATTAATGGTATAATTAGTTATATATTTCATGGATACTTCATCATCTAGATTATAAATGAATACATCAGATTGCCGTTGATTTTCTACAATTCGATACTTACTGTTAACATAGTTTTCCAATTTGTATTGATATCTATCTAAATGATCTTCTGTAATATTTGTTAAGATAGCTACATCTGGCCTGAAAGTTTTTATATCATCCAATTGAAAAGAACTTATTTCTATGATGTATAAATCTTTAGGATCTTGAGCAACCTGACGAGCAAAAGAAAAACCGATATTCCCTACCATTGCACAATTTTGATTTGCTGTTTTACAAATATGATAGGTTAATGCGGTAGTAGTGCTTTTCCCATTACTTCCTGTGATTGCAATGATTTTACTTCCATTTGCATATCTGTATGCAAATTCAATTTCGCTAATAACTAGAATGTTATTTAATCTAATTTTTTGTACAATAGCTGACTTTTCTGGAATACCTGGACTTTTAATAACTTCTGATGCACTTAAAATAATTGCTTCATTATGTCCAGATTGTTCAAATGGAATTTCGTTATTGGTTAATTCTTGTAAATACTTTTCAGCAATAATACCTGCATCACTTACAAATACATCATACCCTTTTTGCTTGGCAAGAAGCGCAGCACCGATGCCACTTTCTCCAGCTCCGAGTATGATTAATTTTATCGACATAATTGCAGAATGCTAATTTTAATGATTTTTAATTCAATTCGTTTAAAAGGGTACGGATTAAAACTGGGTTTGTTTTCTAAGGGTAAAAAATTACTTAAAGAATATACAAGAACAACGTTCTTACAATACACTTGTTGGCAATTAAAACCAATAGATATGACACGCCGTTGCTAACACAGAGATGTCATTTTTTGTTAGGATTTTTTTAAAACAATCATAAGCAATTGCCTATATATTGATTTAAAAATGGTTCTTCAAAAGCATCGAACTTAATGGGTTGCTTTTTTAGTTTCTTAGGGTTGGTGACTATCTTTATAATTAAATAAATCCGTTTATTATCTCATCTTTAAGGTTACAATTGCAAGCGCTACACTTAGTATTGTAACAATCCAAAATCTCACTGCAATCTTACTCTCGTGAAATCCTTTTTTTTGATAATGATGATGCAATGGGCTCATTAAAAAAACACGTCTTCCTTCTCCATATTTCTTTTTGGTGTATTTAAAATAACCCACCTGTATCATTACACTCATATTTTCAATTAAAAACACAGAACAAAAAATTGGAATCAACAATTCTTTTCTAACGATAATGGCTAGTGCTGCAATAATTCCACCAAGCGCAAGACTACCGGTATCTCCCATGAAGACTTGTGCTGGATATGCATTGTACCATAAAAATCCAATACAAGCACCTACAAATGCTGCAATAAATATGGACAACTCGCCCAAATTGGGTATGTACATAATGTTTAAATACTCAGCAAATTTTATGTTACCACTCACATAAGCAAAAATGCCTAAGCAAATACCAATAATGGCACTAACACCAGTTGCCAATCCGTCTAAACCATCTGTAATATTTGCCCCATTGGAAACAGCCGTAACAATAAAAATTACAATTAGGATATAAATGATGTAAGTGTATTGCTCTAATGATTGCGGCAACAATTTGGCATAATTAAATTCGTGACCTTTCACAAATGGTATGGTTGTAATTACATTTTTTGCATTTGTAAAAACACGCTTTTTCCCATCTATAGTGATTACATCAAATTTTGTTTTGTTTACTGAACTATTATTTTGTGTAAAAGGCACATTTGTTATCACTTCTCTTTTTACCACTACACTTTGGTTAAAATAAAGTGTGGCTCCAACTACTATCCCAAGCATTACTTGTCCAAATATTTTAAACTTTCCAGCTAGCCCATCTGCGTTTGTTTTTTTGAAGTCAATTCCTTTTTCTTTAGCAATTCTTTTTGCTCTTATTTTCAAATAATCATCAATAAAACCAATAGCACCTAGCCAAACCGTACAAAGCAACATTAATCTGATGTACACTTTATCTAAATTAGCCAGCAACAAAGTAGGAATAATTATTGCCAAAATAATGATGATACCACCCATTGTCGGTGTGCCCATTTTTTGTTTCTCACCTTCCAATCCCAAATCTCTTACCGTTTCACCCAATTGTTTATTTTGTAAAAAAAGAATAATTTTCTTACCAAAAATTGTTGTTATTACCAATGATAAAATCAAAGCCAACATCACCCTGAATGTGATGAACTGGAAAAGTCCGCCACCAACAAATCGGTAACCTTCTTTAGACAGCCATTCAAAAAAGTGATATAACATAATTATTCTTTTTTATTATTTTATTTTTCTAAAAGTTCAAGCATTTCCATTAAAACGGACTTATCATCAAAAGGATGCTTTACACCATTTACATCTTGATATTTTTCATGTCCTTTTCCTGCGATTAAAACAATATCAGCATGATTTGCAAAACTGATGGCTGTTTTAATGGCTTCTTTTCTATCGCTTATGGTTAGGCATTTTTTTCTACTAACCACATTTACACCAGCTTCCATTTGTTTCAAAATTTCATCAGGCGATTCAAACCTTGGATTATCGGAAGTCAGAATCACTTTATCACTATATTGACAAGCTACTTCAGCCATTAAAGGCCTTTTTGCAGCATCTCTATTTCCACCACAACCGACCACAGTAATAATCTTTTGTTCGCCTTGACGTAAATTTTTTATGGTAACCAAAACATTTAATAATGCATCTGGTGTATGTGCATAATCTACAATACCAACAATATTTTCTTTTGCACTTACCGTATAATCAAATCGGCCTTCAGCACCGGTTAGCATGCTTAAATGTTGAAGCACTTGATATTTATCTTCGCCCAAACTCAATGCTACACCTACAACAGCAAGAATGTTATATGCATTGAATTCGCCAATCAATTTAAAATGAACATCGGTATCATTGATATTCATATGTAAGCCTAAAAGCGCATTATCTAAAATTTTACCTTTAAAATCAGCAAGCGTTTTTAAACTATAATAATATTTTTTTGCTTTGCAATTTTGAAGCATCACAGACCCTCTTTTATCATCAGCATTAGAAATGGCAATGGCCTCTTTTGGCAAATCATCAAACCAAGATTTTTTTACTTGAATGTATGCATCGAATGTTTTATGATAATCCAAATGATCATGTGTAATATTGCTAAATACAGCAGCTGTAAATTCAACACCAGCTATACGTTGCTGATGAATAGCATGACTGCTACATTCCATGAAAACATAGGTACATCCATGGTCAACCATTTTCTTCAACAATTCGTTTAGCTGAATAGCATCAGGTGTAGTGTGTGTAGATTCAATAATATCATCGCCAATTTGATTTTGAACCGTACTGATTAAACCACAGGTATAACCAAGTGAGGTAAACAATTTCCAAAGTAAAGTGGCAATGGTTGTTTTTCCGTTTGTTCCAGTTACGCCAACAACTTTTAAATGAGATGATGGTTCACCAAAAAAATGATGACACATCATCCCTAAAGCTTGTGCAGTATTTTTAACTTCTACATAAGTTACATTATCCTGAAGTTGCAGAGGTAAGCATTCGCAGATAATAGCTACTGCACCATTTTGTATGGCTGTATTTATATAATCATGTCCGTCAACTGAAACACCTTTTATGGCTACAAAACAACTACCTAAGGTAACCGCTCTAGAATCTGTTTTCAGATTCTTTATTTCCAAATCCGTTGTGCCGGATATGGAATTTATGTTTACCTTATATAGAATATCTTTTAGCATAAGCTTTTGCTCTTAATTGAGCATTAATATAATTTTTTGACCTTTTTTAAATGAAGTACCTGGATATAAACTTTGACTAATCACTTTTCCTTTTCCACTAATGGTTGCCGTTAGTCCTTTGTTTTCCAATAGATACAACGCATCTTTTAAACCCATTCCCACCAAATTGGGCATTATGTTGTTTGCCGTATTTAATTGTAAAGATTCTGCAAGCATGGCTTTTTTCCCAGATAAACTTGCATTGCGCCATAAACCAGATGCATTTGAATCTGCATAAGTAATGCCTAGTCCAGAAAAAATGGAATGCAAATCAGTTTTAATGCCAAAATAGTTATGAACAGAAGTATCTAAAACAGCTTCGTTTTTAAAATTGGGTTTACTCAAAAAATGATTAAAAATGCGATCGCTCACTTTTTTAAACACCTTTCCTGCAACCAATGCGCCATAATATTGTTTTGACTCTTTGTTATTTTGTATAACAACGGCAATTGAATACTTTGGATTTTCAGAAGGGAAATAACCAATAAAAGATGATTGATAAATCTTATTGCCTTTGTTGTATCCAGTATTGTTCAAAGCGGATACTGCAGTACCTGTCTTTCCCGAAATTGAATAATTCGAATCAGTCAATATTTTATACCCAGTACCATGAACGCTATCTACAACAGCTCTCAAACATGCTTTAGCTTGAGCAATTGCGTCGTCATTACAAATCTTATCTACTAAAACTTGAGGTACAAATTTTTGAATTTCAACGCCATTTTCTTTAACAGAATTTACCAAGTACGGCTTCATCATTTTACCATTATTGGCTACAGCATTATAAAGCATCAACATGTGTAAGGGAGTAACCAATTCTTCATACCCATGTGCCATATAAGGAATGGTTGTTTTACCCCAGCTTTTTGAAGAAGGGCTTTTTATTGTTGGCCTTCCTGATGTAGCAACGATATCGATTCCAGTTAATTTTGTCAATCTAAAACGATCCAAATGCTGGTACCATTTCGTAGGTTGATTTTGATAATATTCGTTTGCCAATTTTGCAAAAGCAACATTACTACTTCTTGCAAATGCGTCTTTAACCGTTATTACTCCTGTACCTTTATGCGAATCTTTTATTTTTAATCCATAAAAGCTTTTTACGCCACCTTCACAATCAACTTTGGTATCATTAGTTACATATTTATCATCAAGCAAACTCAATAATGTAGCCAACTTAAATACCGAACCTGGTTCAGTTGCTTTGCCAATTCCATAATTTAAATTTTCAGTATAAACCCCTTCTGATTCTTTTCCTAAATTGGCAATAGCTTTGATTTTTCCTGTGGCAACTTCCATTACAATCACACTGCCATGTTCTGAATTGTTTCCTACCATCATTTGCATGAGCTCATCTTCTGCAACATCTTGAATGTAGGTATCTAATGTAGTGATGATGTCTTTTCCATTTATAGGATCCACTTCGGCACCTTCCACTGGCATATATGCACCAGATGCATAACGCATTAATCTTTGTCCAGATTCACCGCGAAGCAAACTATCATAGGTCCTTTCAAGTCCAACATTCTTTGAAGAATCTTTCCTTGAAAGGCCTATGGTTCTGTTTGCTAATAATACATAGGGATTAATGCGTTTATCTCGAATATCATAAATGAAACCACTTTTATTTCTACCTAATCTAACCAATGGAAAATCGCGCATTGTACTCATTTCATCATAAGATATTTTGCGCTTGAGTAAATAATATCGCTCTTTATTTTGATAAGCCAACTCCAAATCATTTTTGTAGGTTTCCTTAGACTTATCTCCAAAAACCTGACTCATTCTCAATGCTAAAGAATCAATGTTTTCTTTAAATAACAATCCGTTTTTCGCCCTTAAACCTTCCGCACAAAAGTCAACATACACATCAAAAACCGGAATTGACGTACTCAAAATATTTCCATCTTCACTATAAATACTACCTCTAGCTGCATTAATAGGCATATATTTAAGATGTAAACTATCACCCATTCCTCTCCAGAACTTTCCTTCAACTTGTTGTATATAGAAAGTTTTGGCAAGCACTAATGCACCAATGATCATGATGCCAATGTAGCATACATAAACTCGCCATAAAATGTCTTTTCTGATTTCCAAGATTAGTTCTGGTTTTGATTTTTTGTTGAATCTGTTACATTCAATAAAATAGGTGGTTGTTTTAATTCTTTTAAGCCCAATGGTTCAACTGATTTTATCATCTCCGTTGCTTTGCTTCTGTAAATCACCTCACTTTTTATTGTTTTGTATTCGTATTCCAATTCTTTTACGCTATGTTCTGTTTTGCTTATTTTTCTACTTAATTTATCTGCATAATGTCCATTATAGATGTAAGCAATTGCAAGCGTAGACAAAAACAAAATGAATCCAACATTCTCTACAATATTTCTATAATTGAAATATTTTTTCCAATCCATTTTTTCGTTCGTACTGTTTGATATTTTTTTTTCTGTTGTCAACTTTATATTTTTTCTGCTATTCTTAATCCTGCACTTCTTGATCTATTGTTTCTTTTTAATTCTTCCGTTGTTGCTTCAATAGGTTTCTTGGTTATTATTTTCAAAGGGCTTTTTGGTTTTATTCCAAAAACATCATCTGCTTGCACCTCTTCAATTGAACCCGTTTTGAAAAAATTTTTAACCATCCTATCCTCTAGAGAGTGAAAAGTTATTATTGCAATTCGACCACCAGGATTCAACAAATTCAATGATTGTTCAAGTAAGTCTTTCAAAGCACCCATTTCATCATTAACTTCTATTCTAATTGCTTGAAAAACTTTAGCCAAATATTTGTTGGGGTTTCCCATTACCACTTCACGAATAACTTGCTTAAATTGATTGATGGTTTGCATTGGCATATGATTTCGCTTTGCAACAATTGTTCTAGCCAATGTTTTCGAATTGCTAACTTCCCCGTATTTTTCAAATAACTTATGCAATGCTTGTTCATCGTAAGTTGCTAAAACCTTTACTGCAGTAAGCAACTGTCTTTTGTCCATTCTCATGTCTAAGTCGGCATCAAAACGAATTGAAAACCCCCTTTCTG
The DNA here is from genome assembly GCA_943331145.2 of Chitinophaga pinensis. Lineage (GTDB taxonomy): Bacteria > Bacteroidota > Bacteroidia > Chitinophagales > Chitinophagaceae > Ferruginibacter > Ferruginibacter pinensis_F. The sequence goes on along the minus strand of CALQKL020000001.1, from coordinate 35,468 downwards.
CCTCATCAAACTGATGACTTGAAACACCCAAATCCGCCAGAATACCATCCACTTTTTGAACCCCAAGCAATCTTAAAAACCGCTGAATATGTCTGAAATTTTGTGGTACAAATTCAACCCTTTCATCATTTGGCAAATTCGCTTTCGCATCCATATCCTGATCAAAAACAAATAACCGACCATCCGAACCCAACTTTTTTAAGATCTCTTTGCTATGTCCACCTCCACCAAACGTACAATCCACATAAATTCCATTTTCTTTAATCGACAATCCTTCCACAGTTTCCAAAAGCAAAACAGGAATATGATAGGCTTCACTGTTTTCATCAACTTGATTATTGCCGTTTATTTCTTGGTTTGACAGCATAATTATCAAGTATTCGGATTCCCTTTTGATTTGTTCATTACCTCATTTGCCAAATTGCTAAAATCATCAGCCGACATTGAATCAAAAAAAGCTTGATATGTTGCTTTATCCCAAATTTCAATTTTATTTACAGCAGCAATCAGCACAATATCTTTATCCAACCCCGCATATTCTATCAATGATTTTGGCAATAGAATCCTTCCCGCAGAATCCAATTCAATTTGATTTGCGCCATTCAAAAAAATTCGTCTAAACGATCTAACTTTGGGATCGAAATCATTCAACGCGTTGATCTCATTAAAGATTGGTTCCCAGCTTTGCATTGGATACAAAGTCAGGCATTTCTCAAAACCTCTGTTTAATACAAAACTTGCTTTCTCTCCTTCGGGCAATTGTTTCTTAAATCCCGCAGGTAGCAGAAAACGTCCTTTTGCATCAACCGTTGATTCATATTCGCCTAAAAAACCAATCATGATAGGAAATTGTGCTGTTAAAAATTTATTTCAACACAAAATAACACTTTTTCCCACTTTTTTACATTAAAAAGATATTAGACATTTATCCACAATGACATAATCCACATATTTTCAGCGTTTTTTACCCAATTTATAGTGTAAAAACCACTGTTTTTGTGAAATTCATTGTGAATTAATGTGGATAGGTGTGGAAAACTTTATTCTATACTACGGGGAAACTAAGGGTAAATGTGGTTCCCTTACCTAAAATACTGTCAACTTTTATATTCCCTTTTTGTGCCTCTACCATTGCTTTTACGTAGCTAAGTCCTAAACCAAAGCCTTTTACATTATGGATATTTCCTGTATGTGCCCGGTAAAACTTCTCAAATATGCGGCTCGATGTTTCCTTATTCATGCCAATACCATTGTCAACAATAATAATCCTGAACTGATTAAAGTGATTTTCTGTAGATATACTGATTTCTAAGCCTGTTTCTTTTGAATACTTTATGGCATTGTCTAACAAATTATTGATCAAGTTTATAAAATGTACTTCATCTAAAAGAAGCAAATCGTTTTTGGCATTTAAAGCAATGTTTAATTTCCCATTTTTTTCAGCCAATGGCAATTCAATATTATTAATGGCTTGTTGAATCAAATCATGCGCGCTTGCTTTTTTTGAATGAATTTCAATCTCTTTTTTATCTAACAAAGCTGCTTGCAAAATCGCTTCTACCTGCTTGTTCATCCGCTTGTTCTCTTCTTTTATTATGCTCGTAAAATAAGCTGATTTCTCTTTGTCATGTATTACTTTTTCATTTTTTAAAGCATCTACTGCCAATGAAATAGTAGCTATCGGCGTTTTAAATTCATGCGTCATGTTGTTTATAAAATCAGATTTAATTTCACTTAGTTTTTTCTGATTAAGTAAAGCCTTGATGGTAATAAAAAACGCGGTTGTTATTATTATGGAAAACAAAATCGTACCGATAATAAACCAAATGATTTCTCTAAAAATAATATCTTCTTGATTGGGAACAATGATTACCAGATATTCTTCATCGGTTAAGTTCTCAAATTCACTTCCTGGCGCGGGTTGTAGCGGAATGGCGAAATTGGTATTGTTTACAGAATCTAAGTAATATTTAAAAAACTGATCGCTTTGAACCTGATCTCCAGTTATACTATTATCCGACACCGCAAACTCAAACGAAACTCCTTTTAAAAAATGTTTATCCATCGAATTTCTTATGATGGCCTGAATCTCATCTTTTGAATAACGTTGCATTACAGATGGCCTAAAAATTTCAAGCCGCTTCTTTTCATTCTGTATTAATTTTTCTGTTTTTTTATTGAACGATTTAAAATTGGATTTCTCATTCATTAATTGTTCAGCAGCTTCATTTGCCGCAAAAAATATATTCTCCTTTAATTGTTTCTCTTTTGTTTCTTTTGCGGTTGTTAACCAAATAAATTGAAAATAAATCAAGCCAAGTAACGATAAAGAAATCAATACAATTATTATTGGGAATATTTTTTTCATCAGAGTGATTTATTTCGCTAAATAATTTTTTATGGTTTAATCCAATTTTTACAAATTTAATGTAGAAAAAATGGTTTTATCTTGATTACATATGTAATGATAATTTTTAACCCGCATTTATAACAATTATTTTATAGCAGACTTGAAATATGCATTACAAATTAATTGAGTTCTTTTATTTATTTTAGTGGCATGATTCCTTTGAATGAAAATATTTTTTTAATCGCAGATCCCTTTCTTAAAGATTTGAATTTTAAAAGATCTGTTGTTTTCATTTGCGAACATAATGATGATGGAAGTTTTGGTTTAATTCAAAATGAAACTACAGATTATTTTTTACATCAACTTTTAACTAGCATTAACCTTGAAAACATTCCAGTTTTTAAAGGGGGGCCCGTTGGTTTAAATTCCATTCATTTTTTGCATCAATATCCTGCTATTCCAAATTGCGTAAAATTATCAAACGATTTGTTTTGGGGTGGCGATATTGAATCAATAACCGACTTGATCAATAGCAATCAAATTGATTTGGAGAAAATAAAATTTTTTATTGGGTATAGTGGCTGGTCGCCAAAGCAGCTTGCTGAAGAAATGTCTGAAAAAACTTGGCTAATTTCTGAAGTTAATACAAACATTATTTTCAAATCGAAGCCAAATGAAATCTGGAAAGATGCATTAAAATTCTTAGGTGGCGAATTTGAGCAACTTATCAACTATCCAATTGACCCACAACTAAATTAAAATTATACAACTTGTTATTTAAACTTTTAAAATATCCGTCTAAATTAGCCCTGCTTTTTTTTTGCAGACATATCATCATTCAAAACAAAAAGGTTTTAAACCATAATGGTCCATTATTAATTGCTTGTAATCATCCCAATTCATTTTTGGATGCCATCATTTTAGCAGCCTTGTTTAAAAAGCCCATTTATTCATTGGCACGAGGCGATGTGTTTAAAAACAAAAGGATTGCGAAAATATTAATTGCATTAAACATCTTACCTGTTTTTAGAATTACGGAGGGTGCCGAAAATCTAAATACCAATTACGACACGTTCGCTAAATGCAGGGAAATTTTTAAAAACAATGGGATTGTATTGATATTTAGTGAGGGCTTATGTGTAAATGAATGGAAATTGAGGGCGTTAAAGAAAGGCACAGCAAGACTAGCCTTCAGCGCATGGAATGAAGGCTTAGATTTAACTGTAATACCTGCAGGCATAAACTATCAATCGTTTCGTTCATTTGGAAAAAATGTTCAACTCAATTTTGGAGCGCCAATTTTAAATCAGCATTTCAACAAAACTGAAACAGAAGGCGTAAACATTAAACTATTTAATGAGCAATTGAAAACAGCATTGAAATCATTAGTTGTTGAAATCGAATCACATCAAAAAGAAACCATTAAAAACACATTCCATATAAAGCAGCATCCAATAAAAAAATCGATGTTGCATATTCCTGCAATTCTTGGAAAATTAATTCATGCGCCTTTATTTATTCCCGTTCATAAATTAAGTTGGAAGTACTTTGAAAAAATGGACCATTATGATTCCGTAGTGGTGGGACTATTATTTTTGCTTTATCCTTTCTACTTGCTCATTATTTCAAGTATTCTATTCGCACTTTTAGGAAGCTGGTATTGGTTGCTTGCTTTTATAATTTTACCTTTTTTAGCATGGAGTTTTATCCAGTTAAAAAAACAATTTTAGGCGAATACTACCTTTTAATATTATTGCTTAAAATTCCCCTTGCAAGTTCAATTCCGTCAGCATCAAATGCTTCTTTGGGAATTAAAAAAAAGGAACGACTATTAAAATAAATATGAAAAAAATGTGGACTTTCTACCCAGGTAGTGAACGCATTCCATTCCCAACTCTTATCCGCTTTTTCATGAATTAATGAGAAAGTTGTTTCATTCATTTCTACTTTAAACTTGTCTTTGAAAGACGCAGATTTTGCATAAATCATTCTAGGCAATAAAAACCAAAATAAAATCATCATTACAAACCAAAGTAATGAGCTAAAAAGAAATGCAAATAGCAGTATTTTTTTTAAAAAGAATAAACTCGCAGAAATAATAGCGAATAGATTTACGATAATCATCAAATATTTTATTTCTTTTCGGCTAATGAAATGGTAACGTAATGCCTGAATTGTCTTTAATTTATCGTACGAAAAAATTGTTGAGGTCATAAAAAATGCTTAATAATTTAATTGTTCTTGACTTTAATTTCGTTTTTTTAATTTATTTTCTTCTACAAACCAATTCCCCAATTGCTCTCCATTTTTTCCAATAAAATCAACTTTCATAGTGCGGTTTCCTTTGCTTCCAAAGAAAGAGATTTTTCCAAAATTTTGTGCTTCTATTAATGTATTTGCTACACGAAATGAATTATCCAATTCCTTTCCAGATACCTTTCCAACGCCTGATGTTAATGGTGAAATAGTAATGTCATACAACGGATAATCATTCGGCCTTTGCATTTCTATTACTTCACTATGATGCCTGTCGCCTGTTAAAAAAACGACTCCACTTATTTTTTGGTTTGATAAAAAATCAATCAATGTTTTATACTCAGTTGGATAATGCGTTAAGCATTCATAGTTATTAATTGGATTTAAAACTTGATTTCCAGTAACGATGATTTTAAACGTTGCCTTACTAAATAATAAACTGTTTTTCAGCCAGTCCAATTGTGATTTTCCAAAATAGGACTTATCCTCGTTTACGATGTTGTTTATGGTGTCTGCCAAATTTATGTCTGATCTAAAAAAACGATTATCCAACAAGAAAAAATCTACATCTCCATAATTTATCATTGTATAAATACCTTTGTTATTTTCGCCACTAGTTGGATTAAGCCAATAATCATTAAAAATATTTCGACTCTCGTTTTTGAAAATATAATTTTCCCCTGCATCATTTGGTCCAAAATCATGATCATCCCAAATGGCATATTGTGGCATACTCGCCATTAATTTTTGTAAAATAGGCATTCCTCTATCATGAGAAGCACGATATTTCAAACCCCAAGTCGATGAGTAATCAACCTCTCTGTAATACCAATTGTCGCCCAACCATAAATTGAAATCAGCTGGCGTTTTTGCCATTGTTTCAAATATAGAAGAATCGCCACCATAAGGTTTGCCAGGACGATCAAACTTTGCTTCATTAAAATATGCACAGCTTCCCGTTATGAAACTAAAATCCGGCGCTGGTTTACGATATTGCCAAAGGTCTTTTGTGGTGAAACGGGTTTCAAATGGTAAATCAATTTTCTTACCATCAAGCAAAACCACATATTGATAATTTGTTCCAAATTCAAGGCCATTTAATTCCAATTTTATGGGGTTGAAAGATTTCCCCAATTCTCCTTTATAAGTAACAATTTTTTTTGAACTTAAACTTGTGGTGGGGCAATATTCAACAGCCACTTTTTTCACATCAATAGAAACTTCTAGCCAAATCATTGCCGTTCTCAATTCAACATTACCTGCCCAAGGGCCACTAACAAGTTTGATTTTTTGTGCATGAATAAATGATGGCAAACAAATTAAAATCAGCGGAAAATAAAAAAATAGCTTTTTCATAATCGAATTTTTTTACAAGGTATTTCTATTTTGTATAAGTTAAAAAGGAATGCGTTTGAATGGTTATTGAAAATCCTAGTTTTTTTATTTTAATTTTTCATTCTCAACATGTCGATTCGAATCTCTGTTTGTTTTTTTCTCCATGTTGTTTTGTAGCGCTTCATTTAAATTTACTCCAGTTTGATTAGCAATACAGATTAGCACCCATAACACATCAGCCAACTCATCTTCAATCTCTTTACCTTGGTCTGATTGTTTAAAAGATTGTTCGCCATATTTCCGAACCATCAATCTACTCAGTTCGCCTACTTCTTCCATTAAAATACCAAGATTTGTAAGCTCATTAAAATATCTTACCCCAATCGATTTTATCCAAATATCTATTTCCTTTTGAGCGTTTTCAATGGTCAGTTGCTTCATTGTATTTTGATTTTTCATTTGTATATTTTTTATACTTATTATGCTTTCATTTGTGTGTCTATCCATATCGTAACTGGACCATCATTTAATAATTCCACCTTCATGTCTGCTCCAAAAACACCAGTTTGGATTTTCCGTTCAAGATCCATTTCCAAGCACTCAATCAATTTCTGGTACAATGGTATTGCATATTCTGGCTTGCTCGCTTTGATATAACTGGGGCGATTGCCTTTTTTTGTAAGCGCATGCAATGTAAACTGACTAACCAAAATAATCTCTCCTGAAATATCTTTTACACTCAAATTGGGAACATGATTTTCATCATCGAAAATGCGCAGGTTTACAATTTTGTTGCTTAACCAAATTGCATCATCCATCGTATCAACATCTTCAATGCCAACAAGCACTAACAATCCTGATGAAATGGCCGATTTTACTGTATCGTCTATACTAACTTTAGCCCAAGCTACTCGCTGAATTATGCATCTCATTGTTTTAGAAAATTGTTTAAAACTTTAAGCTAAATTAAACATGATTAAACGAATAACAACAATCATAAATTATTTAATGACATTTCAAAAAATAAAAAAAAATATCTTTCCACAAAACGTGCAAAACTCATGAAAATCAATAAGGATAAGACGTGCTGAATTATTCACATATTTTGTCCACACCATGTTGATATTTAAGGTGCTAAAAGATGACATACAAAAGATATTTTCGTTTGCCACAAAGGGAAATAATTTTTTATAACTTACAATTAACAATAATTAAAAATGCCAGCAAAAAAAGAAACATCAAAAGCGCTCAGTTTCCAGCGTCAATTCACCAAAGAAGGAGTTAGTCCATACGATATGTTTGAATACGACTATCGTACATCAGTTATTAAAAACCCAAGCGGCGAAGTTGTCTTCCAAATGGACAACGTAGAAGTTCCAAAACAATGGAGCCAAATTGCTACGGATATCTTGGCACAAAAATATTTTAGAAAAGCGGGTGTTCCTCAACCAGACGGTAGTAAAGGCAGAGAAACCACTTCGAAACAAGTTGCTCATCGTATGGCGCATTGCTGGCGTGTGTGGGGAGAGCGTAATGATTATTTTGCTTCTAAAAAAGATGCACAAATTTTTTATGATGAATTGGTGTATAGTATCTTAAACCAAGCTTGCGTTCCAAATAGTCCACAATGGTTTAATACCGGTTTGCATGAAGTATACGGTATTTCTGGTAAACCTCAAGGCCATTATTATGTAGATGCAAAAGATGGTGAATTAAAAAAATCCACTTCTGCTTACGAACGTCCACAACCTCACGCATGTTTTATATTGAGTGTTGATGATGATTTAGTAAACGAAGGAGGCATCATGGATTTGTGGGTAAGAGAAGCGCGTATTTTTAAATATGGTAGTGGTGTTGGCACAAACTATAGCAGCATCAGAGGCGAGAATGAAAAATTAAGTGGTGGTGGAACTTCAAGTGGCTTGATGAGCTTTTTAAGAATCGGCGATCGTGCTGCAGGTGCAATCAAAAGCGGTGGAACGACAAGACGTGCTGCGAAAATGGTATGCTTGGATCTAGATCATCCAGAAATCATGGAATTTGTAACCTGGAAATTAAAAGAAGAAGATAAAGTTGCAGCTCTAATTGCGGCAGGTTACTCAAGCGATTATGAAGGCGAAGCATACAAAACAGTAAGTGGTCAAAATAGCAACAACTCTGTTCGTATACCAAATACTTTCTTTAAAGTTTTAGATGCTAATGGCGACTGGGAACTTAAAGCTAGAAGTGATGGTAGCACGATGAAAACAGTTAAAGCAACTGAGCTTTGGGATCAAATCAATTATGCTGCTTGGAGATGTGCTGATCCTGGAACTCAATATGATACAACCATCAACGAATGGCATACTTGCCCAGAAGGTGGTCCAATCAGAGCTTCAAACCCATGTAGCGAATATATGTTCTTAGACAACACAGCTTGTAATTTAGCTAGTGTTAACCTTCGTCGTTTCTTTGATGAAGACAATAATACTTTTGATGTTGCTGGTTTCGAACATACTTGTCGTTTATGGACAGTTGTTTTAGAAATTTCAGTTTTGATGGCTCAATTCCCTTCAAAAGAAGTAGCTCAATTGAGTTACGACTATAGAACATTAGGATTGGGTTATGCTAATTTGGGTAGTATGTTAATGGTAAGTGGCATTCCTTACGACAGCGAACAAGCAAGAGGAATTGCAGGAGCGATCACCGCAATCATGACAGGTATTGCATATAAAACTTCAGCAGAAATGGCGTCTTTCTTAGGTACTTTTAGCAAGTATCCAGAAAATAAAAAGCACATGTTGAAAGTAATGCATAACCATCGTGCAGCGGCTTACGATGCTACTGATGCATACGAAGGATTGGAAATCAAACCAAATGGTATTAACGCTAAATATTGCCCAGATTATTTATTAAAAGCTGCAACCAAAGCATGGGATGATGCAGTACAAATGGGTGAAAAATATGGTTACAGAAATGCGCAAACAACTGTAATTGCACCTACTGGTACAATTGGTTTGGTAATGGATTGCGATACTACAGGTGTTGAACCAGATTTCGCATTGGTTAAATTCAAAAAATTAAGCGGTGGTGGTTATTTTAAAATTATCAATCAAAGCGTGCCACAAGCTTTACGTAATTTAAAGTATACAGAAACACAAATAGAAGAGATTGTAAACTTTGCAAAAGGGCATGCAACTTTAAAAGGAGCTCCTTTCATCAACAATGAAACACTTGCTAGCAAAGGATTCCAGCCTGCAGAAATTGATAGATTAAACGCAGCAATGGGCAGCGCATTTGAAATTGGTTTTGTATTTAATGTATATACTTTAGGCGAAGATTGCTTGCAAAGACTTGGCTTTACACCAGCTCAATACAATGATTTCGAATGGAGTTTATTAGAAGCTTTAGGCTTTAGTGATGAAGAAATTGATGCTGCAAACATTTATGTATGTGGAACAATGACTGTTGAAGGTGCTCCGCATTTAAAAGAAGAACATTTGCCCGTATTTGATTGCGCAAATAAATGCGGAAATACCGGACAACGCTATATTCATGCACATGGTCACATTCGTATGATGTCAGCTGCACAACCTTTCTTAAGTGGTGCCATTAGCAAAACAATCAACCTTCCAAATGAAGCTACTGTAGAAGAAATTGCAGACTCTTATCGCTTGAGTTGGGAGCTAGGTTTGAAAGCATGTGCACTTTATCGTGATGGTTCTAAATTGAGCCAACCATTAAGCAACAAATCTGATAAAAAGAAAAAATCATCAGACGAAAGCGAAGAAGCAACAGCAGAAAGTTCAATATTTGATATGGGTAAATTAACCATAGACGAATTATTGGAAGAGATGAATAAGCGTGTTCAAAGCAGTGCTGATACTTCTTTGAAACGTCAATTGGCAATGATCGTAGAACGTAGAGCATTACCTGCAAAACGTAGAGGGTTTACACAAAAAGCAAAAATTAATGGCCAAGCTTTATTCTTAAGAACTGGAGAATACAATGATGGTACATTAGGAGAAATCTTCATAGATATGGCAAAAGAAGGAGCAACTATGCGTAGCATGTTGAACTGCTTTGCAATTGCTATTTCAATCGGATTACAATATGGTGTTCCATTAGAAGAGTATGTTGAGAAATTTGTATTTACAAGATTTGAACCAGCAGGAATGGTTGAGCATCCAAATATTAAAACAACTACCTCAATTATTGACTTCATGTTCCGTTCTCTTGCTTATGAATATTTAGGCAGAACTGATTTGGTTCATGTATTGGATAAACCAGAAGTTGGAAACTTAGGCAATGAATCATGGGATGAAACAACACCAACCATTGGAGAGCGTGCTCCAGAATTAAGCGAGGTTCGTGTTTTAGGAAACTCTGACTCTATGAAGCCTTATGTAGCCCCAACGAAAGGCGCAACGTCTATGGATGCGGTTAGTGCAGCAAATAAATCAATGCAAGGAGATGCTCCAGCATGTAACACTTGCGGACATATCACCGTAAGAAGTGGCACTTGTTATAAGTGTTTGAACTGCGGTAATAGTTTAGGTTGCAGCTAAAAATAGTGTTTTTAATAATTGCTTAAACACAAAAGCCATCGGAGTCAAATCCGGTGGCTTTTTTTATACAAAACAATTAGATTACTATATTTACAAAAACTTATTGGTTCAACTTTGAATTAAATCATGAAATAGATTCCAAAAACCATTTTATTAAACATAAATAATTAAGACATGAAACAAATCGTATTAACTTCCATCGCTTTATTGATTTTTTCTTTTGGAAAAACACAAAAATTATATTCCGTTGATTACGAAAGTCAGGCTGATGTAAAAGTTTTTGTGGTTGATTACGAAAGCCAAGCCGACTTGCTCGTTTATAAAGTTAAATACTCAAGCCAAGCAGATAAGAATGAAGGGAAATGGTTTTTCGTAGATTATGAAAGCCAAGCTAATAAAAAAATCTATTTCGTAAAGTACCAAAGCCAAGCCGATTTAAAAATATACTTTGTAGACTATGAAAGCCAAGCAGCTTGGAAAAACAGTTCAAAAAAACATTTGCTGTACTAAAATTTAAATTCAAAAGTAAAAATTCAAAATTTAAAATACGAGGATAAGCCATTATTACATGCAGCAGCGGACACGCTCTTTGACTTTTTAATTTTTACTTTTTAATTTTTACTTTTTAATTAAACCTTTCACTCATGAAAATCATTAAAATCATTTTGATTTTTTTTATTATTCTAATTGCAATCATACTAGTAGTAGCATTGTTTATTCCAAAGCATTATAAGCTTGAGCGGTCAATCGTTATTCAGTGTCCAAAAGACAGTGTATTTAATTATATCAAACATCTTAAAAATCAAAATGAGTACAGCGTATGGGGTAAAATGGATCCAAATTGTAAAACCAGTTTTACGGGAGTTGATGGAACGATTGGATTTGTTTCGGCATGGGAAAGTGATGTTAAAAATGTGGGTACTGGATCTCAAACCATTACAAAAATTATTGAAGGAGAGTGCATTGAAACAAAATTGAATTTCGAAAAACCATTCAAATCAGAAAATAACACACAGATTTCTATCACAACTATGGATGCCACAAATACAAAAGTCACTTGGGGATTTAGTGGTTCATATCCTTACCCAATGAATATCATGAAGCTCGTTTTCAATATGGAAAAACTAATTGGAAAAGATTTTGAATCAGGTTTACAAAACATGAAAGCTATTCTTGAAAAAAAATAATTAAAGAACGTTTCATTCCAACTAAGCTATCGGAACATGTTTTTCTACAAATGCCATTTTCCTTATTTCTGTTGCTATTCCATTTGCATCTAATCCAATTTCATCATACAATTGTTTAGGTGTTCCATGTTCTACCAAACGATCTGGAATGCCCATGATTTTTACATCTGCCTTATAGCCAAAACTATTCATAAACTCTAATACTGCAGACCCAAACCCTCCTACTACTGTTCCATCTTCCACAGTAATTATTTTTTTGAATTTAGAAAATACTTCATGAAGCATTTCCTCATCAATTGGCTTTGCAAAACGCATATCATAATGTGCTGGATTTAAACCTTCAGATTTTACGTCACGAATGGCAGATGCCGCAAAATTTCCAGGGTGACCAAAAGTTAGAATTGCAATATCATCCCCGTCTTTTAATTTTCTTCCTTTCCCAATTTGTATCTCTTTCATTGGTGTTTTCCAATCCACCAAAACGCCCTCTCCTCTTGGATAACGAATTACAATTGGAAGTTGGTTGGTTTCCAATTGAGCGGTGTACATCAAATCCCTGAGTTCAGATTCATTCATTGGCGCACTTACAACAATATTAGGGATGCAACGCATGAAAGCAATATCATAGCAACCATGATGTGTTGGACCATCTTCACCAACCAAGCCAGCTCTATCCAAACAAAATATTACCGGTAATTTTTGAATGGCAACATCGTGTATCACCATATCATATGCACGTTGCATGAAAGAAGAATAAATATTACAAAACACCTTCAAACCCTGAGTAGCCATGCCTGCACTTAGCGTTACGGCATGTTGTTCGCAAATCCCAACATCAAATGCACGATCTGGCATTTTATCCATCATGAATTTTAACGAACAACCACTAGGCATAGCTGGAGTAACGCCCATTATTTTAGGGTTCTTTTCTGCCAATTCTATAATCGTATGCCCAAATACATCTTGATATTTTGGAGGTTGTGGCGCATCAAATGTTTTCTTTAATATTTCACCAGTTACCTTGTCAAACAATCCCGGTGCATGCCATTTGGTTTGATCTTTTTCTGCTAATGCATACCCTTTTCCTTTTACCGTTTTTATGTGTAAAATCTTAGGCCCAGGAATATCTTTTAGGTCGTTTAGTGTATCAATTAGTTTTGTTACGTTATGCCCATCAATAGGACCAAAATACCTAAGTTGTAATGCTTCAAATAAATTACTGCTTTTGCTCACTAAGCCTTTTAAACTAGCTTCCACTTTACTGGCCATTTCTCTGCTGTAATTTTTCCCAATGGGCAGCTTACCCAATGCCTTCCAAACGTTATCACGTAGTTCATTGTACGTATGTGATGTAGTGATATCGGTTAGATATTCTTTTAATGCACCCACATTGGGGTCGATGCTCATATTATTATCATTCAAGATAATCAATACATTACTTTTTTCAATTCCGGCATGATTCATCGCTTCAAAAGCAAGTCCGGCCGTTAAAGCACCATCACCAATTACCGCTATATGTTGTTTATTTTTTTCGCCTTTATAATGAGAAGCCATCGCCATGCCTAAAGCAGCGGAAATAGATGTAGAGGAATGCCCAACACCGAAAGTATCATATTCGCTTTCAGTTCTTTTTGGAAAGCCACTTAACCCGTTGTATTTTCTATTACTTGGAAAATTATCTCTTCGTCCAGTAAGTATTTTATGCCCATACGCTTGATGCCCAACATCCCAAACCAATTGATCATAAGGTGTATTAAATACGTAATGTAATGCAACAGACAATTCAACAACACCTAAGCTTGCTCCAAAATGCCCGCCATAAACACTAACAACATCTACGATGTATTGCCTTAATTCATTGGCAACCGTTTGCATTTGATCCTTGCTTAGCTTTTTAAGATCAGCAGGATTGTCAATCATTTTCAATAAGTTTCCAGGCAATATTTCCATCTCATTTTATTTACTTAACCATAAAAATAATCAATTAAACATTGATTTATAAAACAAAAAAATCATCATAAAGTTTTAATTCTAAAAAACTATTTATTTACTAGTTCTGTTGAATTATCTCATGCAAATAATTTTCAAATTGTTTTCTGACCAATTTACCCGAACCTATATAATTATTTAACATTATTGAAAATAGCAACGTTTTGTTTTTACGGGTTTTTATTATTCCGCATAATGTAATATTATTGCTCATTGATCCTGTTTTTGCAAAAATGAAACCGCTATCTGATTTATAGTAATTAGCCAAGGTCCCCTTTCCGCCAGTTGGTAATATATATTCCAATTTTTCATACCCATAATCTTTTTGAAGTTTATTGAGTATGTAAATAAAATCTTGCGGTGAAAACAAATTATATCTACTTAAACCACTGCCATCAACCCATCGAGGTTGTTGAGGAATATCTTTTAAAGTTGATTTTAATAAAGTATCAATTATGTCGGTTTCCGACATTAAACCAATATACTTCTCGCTCGCCATTAAAAGCGTTTGCTCTGCATAGAAATTGTCACTTCTATGCATCATAATTTTAAAAAACGTATCTGTTTTTTGTGAATAAAGCGATTTGAATGCTTCTTTTTTTATTTTAACTGATTTTAAAATTAACGACTTCCCCAATTTCTGTTGTAATAAATGAGTAGCCGTTTCGATGCCGTTGGTTTCAAATGGTACTTCTTGTATTAATTGATTTGACATTCCATTTAAGGATACTTCAAATTTATTTTTTCCGGGAATTTTAATAATCACATTATCTACACTTTCTGTATTGGTTTTCTTTAAAAATTCAAAATCTGTAATGTCTCCATTCAATAAGTTTAAATCATAAGCAAAAGAATCTTGCTGAATTTTATTCTTTTTTATCCATTTTAATTGAAGTAAATTTCCATAAATCGGAAAAGTATTACGTTGAGCCGCATATGCTTCAGATTGATCGTCCCATGTCCAACCTTTTCCATAAGGATGTATTGGTTGATCTTGATTGATAATGACTATTTGCTTTTTCGTTTTTTTTAGCAATTCAAATACTGGTTGATTCGAAAAATCTTCATGTAAAAATGTAGGATCCCCTGACGGCAAAACAAAAAATGTATCTCGAGTATCATTGTAAAAAATACCCGTTAATTGCTCGCCAAGAAATTTCATACCTACATACAAAGTGAACAACTTTGTATTGCTAGCTGGGATAAATAACTTTTCAGCGTTATAATTATACCAGTATTTTTCAGTTGCAGGTTCGTAAATACTTATCCCCAAATGTCCTGTTTTAATGATTGGATTATTAAGTAAACCATCTGTGTTTGTTTCAATTTGGGCAATGACACAAGATGCCATTCCAACTAAAAACAATACAATTAAAAAATATTTTTTTTTCATTTTTGATAATTGATTTTTTTATACAGTACGCTCTTGAGCTCTTAACCAACGCTCAGGAATATCATTTGTACTTGCACTTAAATAATCTTTATAGCTACATGCAATGAAATTCTTATCCGGCATTTGCATCCACCAACGATTTGTTTTTTTACTCTGCATAAACAACGTATCTAATTCCGAAAAATAGGTGTGAAACAAATTGAAATTACCATTATCACTTAAAGCTGCTTCATATTTAACGCTATTAAAACCATCCAAATAGTACCATAGCATTTGAGCGATTTGCTTTGCAGTTAAATCATGCACATCATTTTCGGGATTGTATCCATAAATGCCAAAGCTGGACAAATGACTACTCATTCCAGCATATTGTGACAAAACGCATGCTTCTTCTCCATTAAAACCATTAGTGGTTAAAATATTTGAAGGCGCTGCACTATTTTTTATTGCGGCTATATCAAAACTCAATAAATTCGTTTGGCGAATTGCAGGCTCCATTTGTTCAATATCGGATTTCACAAGACCAACACGATAACAATCAAATCTAAGCTTATCCATCGTTTCTAATAATCTAGGATGTACAAAATAACTTTGAAATCCGATGTGGTTATAATGTGAAATATAATTGGGCTCACTAGTAAGCATGTCTAGCAAAAAATTTTCTTGCCTCAAAAAACTATCGCCTCTTAAATCAATTGTAGCATCTATACATGTTGCCACAATGCCTTTTTTTGTAGATTTATAGGCATAATATTGAGCCAAAGTAATATCATGAGAGCCTCCTAAAATAATTACCTTTTTTCCGATTTTGAACAACTCTGCAACTACGGTTTGTAAAGCTGCATAACTATCATTAATAAGTGCTCCTTGTTTTACATTGCCAATATCCGCAATTGAAATATCCGAATGCCAATGATGAAGGGCATAAAATTGCTTTCTAATTTGATTAGGTGCATTACTTTCTGAAGCATTTAAATCTGTTCCCCGCATTTCTCCAATTCCAACCATAACAATATCTATATCCGTTAAATCGGGAAAGTCTGTTTCATAATAACAAATATGTTTGGCAAATTGTCCATCCGTAAACGTTTCATCATTCATCAATTCTTTCACAGAAACGGGCGATAAAAAATCTTGTAAATCTTCCATAATAAATTTTTATTGATATTGTTTTTAAAGTTTTGCAAATAAATATCTTGAAATTTATCTCAAATAATAATAAATTTATAAGCAGGCGAAATCATTTTCACAAACCTAATTCATTCAACGGAAAGGATAATCGATATAGAATAATTTTTTCTATGTTTTCTGTTATTTGTATTTAGTAACTTTGGCCATTATTCAATGATAATCAAATGACAGAAAATCAAGAAATACTACAAGAAGTAGTAATAAAATTTGCAGGAGATAGTGGAGATGGAATGCAATTAACTGGGACACAATTTACCAATAATAGTGCACTTTTGGGTTTGGATCTTGCAACATTTCCAGATTTCCCAGCTGAAATTCGTGCTCCAATAGGAACATTACCAGGCGTAAGCGGCTTCCAACTTCGATTTAGCTCAGACAGAATATATACGCCAGGTGATTTTTGCGATGTGCTTGTGGCAATGAACGCTGCGGCTTTAAAAGTAAATTTGACTTCCTTAAAAAAAGGCGGGAAAATCATAATAAATGTTGACGGATTTGATTCAAAAAACTTACGCTTAGCCAATTATCCAGATGGTGAAAATCCAATCGAGAACAACAGCTTGGAAAATTATGAAGTCATTAAAATAGATGTAACCAAGCTAACCCGTGAAGCGTTGAAAGATTTCACAATGGGTACCAAAGAAAAAGACAGGGCGAAAAATATGTTTGTACTTGGTTTTTTATATTGGATGTACAACCGTAGCATGGACAATACAATTACTTTTTTAAAGGAAAAATTTTCTAAAAGAGCCGATATTCTAGACAGCAATATTAAAGCACTTCAAGCAGGTTATAATTATG
This sequence comes from Chitinophaga pinensis, assembly GCA_943331145.2. GTDB lineage: Bacteria > Bacteroidota > Bacteroidia > Chitinophagales > Chitinophagaceae > Ferruginibacter > Ferruginibacter pinensis_F. The sequence goes on along the minus strand of CALQKL020000001.1, from coordinate 18,419 downwards.
CGGATACAACAGAGACTTTTACTGAAAGGTATGCCGTAGCTAAGGCGAAAATGGAATCAGGTAATTACCGATCTATAATGGGTAATCAGGCATTATCTTTTGGATTAATTGCTGCAGCACAAAAAAGCGGATTGAATTTATTCTTAGGAAGTTACCCAATTACACCTGCATCAGATATTTTACATGAGCTAAGCAGACATAAAAATTTCGGTATAAAAACTTTTCAGGCAGAAGATGAAATTGCAGCTATAACTTCGGCTATTGGTGCTAGTTATGGCGGTTGGATTGGCTTAACAACTACATCAGGTCCGGGTATGGCCTTAAAAGCCGAAGCGATGGGACTTGCAGTGATGCTTGAAATCCCATTAATAATATGCAATATTCAGAGAGGTGGGCCAAGTACAGGATTGCCAACCAAAACAGAACAAAGTGATTTATTGCAGGCATATTATGGAAGAAATGGCGAATGTCCAATGCCTATCGTTGCTGCTTCAACACCAAGTGATTGTTTTGATGCAGCATTTGAAGCAGTAAGGATTTCAATTGAGCATATGACACCTGTGATTTTGTTAAGTGATGGATATATTGCAAATGGTGCTGAGCCATGGAAATATCCGCAATCGTCAGATTTAAAAGATATTAAAGTAGCTTTTAAAACACAATTAGCAGAAGATGAAATCAAGCTTGCCCCATATGCACGTAATGAAAAGCTAGCTCGTCCTTGGGTTATTCCAGGCACACCCCATTTAGAACATCGTATAGGCGGTTTGGAAAAACAAAATATTACTGGAAATATTAGTTACGATGCAGAAAACCATCAGTTGATGGTTAAGCTACGACAAGAAAAAGTAGATTTGATTGCTCAATATATCCCAGATCAAAAATTAGATAGCGGTGCAGAATCTGGCAAAGTACTTGTTATTGGTTGGGGAAGTACATTTGGCGCTATAAAAAGTGCTTGTATTGAATTACAATCAAGAGGTGTTTCTGTATCTCATGCTCATCTTCGTTATATCCGTCCGTTTCCAAAAAACTTGGGAGATATCATCAAAAACTTTGACCACATTTTAATTCCTGAAATTAATAATGGCCAACTTATAAAAATTATTAGAGACAATTATATGGTAGATGCAAAAGGCTTTAATAAAATTATGGGTACGCCAATTTATAAAGCAGAACTAATTGAAGCAATTGAACAGATTGTAAATAATGGGTAATGGGTATTAATATTTATCTCAAAAAACAAACAATAAAAAAAGCATTTATTTAAAATAAATGCTTTTTTTTATAAATGAAGTAATCATTGAATTCTTCAAAATCAAATATTCTTTATTTCATCCTACTTCTAAGACTAACCCCTAACTTAATATTAAAGCTAAAATAAGCATCATTGTTAGTTGGGCTACCTCTTTTTCCACCTGGAGCTGTTTTTTGACCATTCGTTTCGCGGTTATTTAAGAATAATGCGTTTTCTAATCTTGTACCAGTAAAACCATTTAAAGCATATACGGTTGGATCTATATAATTTGTACTTACATCATCAAGATAATCTGTAGTAAGCATGCGATAAACAAATTCACCACGCAAATTAACCAATGGAGATAAATCGTATTTCATACCAATTCCAAAAGGGTAATTCATTTGTCTAAGTTTATACACTGGACGATCTGGATATTCTTTTAACCCTTGTCCTTCTGTAGAAAGTGGTTGTAAATCAATTAATCTGTTTCCTTCTTTTAATTGAGGATTAAATGAAAAAGAACCAATCCCTCCAAGTAAATATGGAGAATATCTTGGCGCTTCTTGGTCACGTGCTTCCCAATTTATGAAAAGCATCATCGGATGAACTTCTAACATTGCAGAGTACTCTCTTATACTACTTTGAAAATTTAAATTTCTATTGTAACGAAATCTAGCCATGTCTGTACTAGAAACAGTAGACAAAACTTTGTCATCAGCAGAAACCTTACCACTACAGAATTCTAATCTTAAACCAAATGCATTTTTATAAGAAACATTTGCGAATATACCTCCAGTGAAATAACTTTTTCCAGTATTTAAATCCTTAATAAATCCTTTGCCAATTCCTGATTTTCCACCTAAGTCGGTTAAACAATTCATTGCACCAATACTTGCACCTACTTCAACCAACAAATCTTGATCGTAATAATTTTCATCATAAAAATAATACTGTGCAGATGCATTCTTACTAAAAAAAGCAAGTGTTAAAATTGATATAATAAGAAAAACTGACCTTTTCATTTGGATCCTTTTATTTGGGTTGAATTTTTAATTCTAATTGTATACAAATTAAACGATTTTTATTGAAATTTTAATCATCATTTTTAAGTTTCTTAAAAAAATTACATGCGCTTGAAATTTCACATTGATTACATTTTGGATTTCTGGCGGTACAAACGTATCGTCCATGCAAAATCAACCAATGATGTGCAATGTGAACTTTTGATTTCGGAATATGTTTTACAAGTTGCTTTTCTGCAGAAAGTGTCGTTTTCGCATTTGTAGTTAACCCAATACGTGCACTCACCCTAAACACATGTGTATCGACAGCCATGTTGGGTTGTTGATCAATTACAGAAGTTATTACATTGGCCGTTTTTCTTCCTACACCTGGTAATTTAATCAATTCCTCAACGGTCATTGGGACAACTCCATTAAAATCCTGCATAACCATTTGCGCCATTCCAATTAAGTGTTTTGCTTTATTATTGGGATAGGAAATACTTCTTATAAGGTCAAAAACAGTATCAAAATCGGCATGACTTAATTCTTTTAAATCTGGGAATCTTCTAAAAAGTGAAGGTGTGACTATGTTTATACGTTTATCCGTGCATTGTGCCGATAAAATAACGGCAACTAGCAATTGATATGTATTTTCAAAATTCAACTCCGTTTCTGCAACGGGCATTTGCTTTTCAAAATATTCCAACACAAATTGATAACGCTCATTTTTTTTCATAAAAAAACCTGCTTTTTTTAGAAAGCAGGTGTAAAAATAATATTAAACTTGATTAATTAATGTACAGGTGAAATTTCTTCTACTGATTTCTCGGCGTACTTTAAAATATTGTTTACTGAAGTTGTACTAGGCGAAAAATTTATGATTTCCAATTCATTACGAGATTGGGTTAGCAACTCTAATTTTTCCATTAAACTCCAATCTTTTTGAAGTGCTAACTCAATGGCTTCTGTTTGAAGCTTAGTCGTTTCGCCGTATAAATACAACAAAAGATCTTCTGAAGTAATACTGTGCATAGTTTATGCTTTATTGTTAATTAAATATCTTATCCAACTAAATAAACGTGCTTATTATTCAAATATTGTGTTAGAATAAAAGTATTTTTTCTTTTTTTATGGGGTTTTTACTACAAAAATATCCTCGTTGTCTTTTTTCATCAGATATTTTTCACGGGCATATTTCTCTACTGACTCAGCGCTTGTTTTTAACATGCTCAATTCTGCTCTAGTATCAGCGATTAATTTAGCCATTTCTTTTTCTGATTTTTGTAGTGCCTCCAATTTAATTTGTCTTTCTCTAATCAATCCCCAATCTTTTGTGTCAAAAAAACCCATCCACACTACAAATAAAGTAATGGTAACAAAATATTTGTTCTTTAAAATGTTCAATACCCAATTTTGTTCCTTCATTATTAAAGATTTTTAGTTGCAGTTTTTTGAACTAATATTAAATTGTAGGACAATTCTTTTATTTCTTGAGAATCCCTTGTGTAATATAATTATTTATTCAATTAAAGAAATTTATTTTCCAAATTTTATTTTACCATTTGGATAGATTCCGCCTTGGCCCAACATCTCTTCAATTCTAATCAACTGATTGTATTTTGCCATACGATCACTTCTTGAAGCAGAACCCGTTTTAATTTGTCCGCAATTTAAAGCAACTGCCAAATCAGCTATTGTGCTGTCTTCTGTTTCGCCACTTCTATGACTCATAATGGTATTGTAACCATTGTTTTGCGCCATACTAACTGCGTTGATGGTTTCGGTTAATGTACCAATTTGATTCACCTTTACCAATAATGCATTTGCAGTACTGTCTTTAATTCCTTTTTCTAAACGCTTTACATTGGTTACAAATAAATCATCACCAACCAATTGGCATTTTTTACCCACTCTATCTGTTAGCATTTTCCAACCTTTCCAGTCATCTTCAGCCATTCCATCCTCAATTGAAATAATTGGATATTGTTTTACCCAACTTTCCCAATAATCAACCAATTGCTCGCTGGTCATTTTTTTGCCATCGCTTTTATGGAAGATATATTTCTTTTCTTTAGCATTCCACAACTCGCTATTAGCGGCATCCATGGCAATTCCAATTTGACTTCCTGTTTTGAAACCTGCAACCTGAATTGCTGTCAAAACCGTTTCAATAGCTTCTTCGTTGCTTTGGATATTTGGAGCAAAACCACCTTCATCTCCCACATTTGTGCTAAATCCTTTTTTCTTCAATACTGTTTTTAATGCATGGAATATTTCAACGCCCCAACGCAAACCTTCGCTAAAAGAAGTTGCACCAACAGGCATTACCATAAATTCTTGAAAATCTATTTTGTTATCCGCATGTGCGCCGCCATTCAAAATATTCATCATTGGGATTGGCAACACCCTTGAATTTGTTCCACCAATATATCTGTATAAAGGCAAATTCGCTTCCAAAGCTGCAGCTTTAGCAACCGCCAAACTAACGGCCAACATTGCATTTGCACCTAATTTACTCTTGTTTTCTGTTGCATCCAATGCAATCATCATCTCATCAATTCCAGTTTGATCCGCAACATCCCAACCCAATAAATGATCAGCAATGGTAGTGTTCACATTTTTCACCGCTTTCAACACACCTTTTCCACCATATATTTTTTTATTGTTGTCTCTCAATTCCACTGCTTCGTGAATGCCAGTGCTTGCTCCACTAGGAACAGCCGCACGTCCCAAATGATCATTCTCCGTTAAAATATCTACTTCAATGGTAGGATTACCTCTACTGTCTAAAATTTGTCTCGCATGAATTGATGAAATGTAACTCATTTTAATGTTGTTGTTTTATGATTAATGGTTTGATTTTTTTAAAAAATTACAATGTAAGGGATTTGAAAACAGATTCTAAATTATGGCTTTCGCTATTTAATGAAACGATGTTTAAATTATTGCTTAGACAAAGCTCCATGATTTGTTTTCTTATCGACTCCGCATTGTTTGTTTCAAAATTAAATTTATTTTGACTTATTTCCTTGATGCTTATACAATCTTTAAATTCAGATAATAAATTTGAAGCAATTTTTTCTTTAAACTCAACAGAAACCATTTGATTTTCATTGGTTTTATTTTTCAAATTAATTAATTGATCATCTGCCACAATTTGTCCTTTGTTGATTATAATTACCCGTTCACAAATGGCTTCAACATCTTGCATAATATGAGAAGAAAAGATCACCGTTTTATTTTCAGCCAATCTTTTTATGATGTCTCTAATTTCAATGATTTGATTGGGATCTAAACCCGAAGTAGGTTCATCTAAAATCAACACTTCCGGATTATGTACCAATGAAGCCGCAATGCCAACACGTTGTTTATATCCTTTACTTAATTGCCCTATTTTTTTATGGGCTTCTTTAGTTAACCCAACCAATTCAACTACATCATTAACACTGGATTGCAAATTGACTATCTTATAGATACTTCCTACAAAAGACAAGTACTCTTTCACATACATATCCAAATACAATGCATTTGACTCCGGCAAATAACCTATTTTCCGCTGTGTATCTGTTGGCTGATTTTGTACGGAAATTCCACAAACTTCAATTGAACCCATGTCTGGTTTCAAAAACCCGGTTATCATTTTCATTGTGGTAGATTTCCCTGCCCCATTAGGCCCTAAAAATCCAACGATTTCATTTTTGCCAATCTTAAATGAAATATCGTTCACCGCTTTTTGTGCTCCAAAATTTTTCGAAAGATTGGTAACTGATATTGACAATGATTAATTTTTATCTAATTAAGTTTAAATTATTCTACTACCTCCTGTTCACTTATTTATTTCCAGCATCTGGCTTAGACTCTTGTCCTTGTTGATTTCTTGGTCCATTATTATTTGGTCGATTCCCTTGATTTCTTCTATTGTTTGGATTTCCTGCATTTTGCGGACCTCTATTTTGACCAGGGTTTTGTTGAGGCCCTTTTTGAGGACCTCTTGCATTGGATTGATTTGGCCTAGCTTGATCCTGCTGACCTCTAGGAGTTCCTTGATTTGGGTTACCTTGATTTTGTGGACCACGATTTTGTGGACCTGATTGTTGTTGGCTACGCTCTTTATCTCTCCGTTTTCTTGTTGTTTTTTCCAAACTCTTCAAGCTAATTTGTCCAACTAAATCCGCGTATTCAGGTTCAACCTCTTTTGGTTTTGAAGTAATTACTTCAGCCGTTTCCAATTCTTCCGGTCGTATACCTTGCTTATTTTGAGCTTTAATTCGCTTTACAGTTTCAATGGTTAATGGGTAATGTTTGTTGCTATCAGACATTGTATACCACATCAAGTTTTTGAAAATGTCTTTTTTAATAAGAAATGCACGTCCTTTTGCCAATTCAAGCATATCTGCATCATTTGGGAAAAATTGCAACGCATCCATGTAAGTATCTAATTCAAAATTCAAACAACATTTTAAACGGCCACATTGTCCGCTTAGTTTGGTTTGATTAATGCTTAAATTTTGGTAACGTGCTGCATTTGTATTTACACTTTTAAAATCTGTAAGCCAAGTGCTACAACATAATTCTCTACCACAACTACCAATTCCGCCCACTTTTCCTGCTTCTTGTCTTGCCCCAATTTGCCTCATTTCTACTTTCACTTTAAACTCAGCAGCATAAAGTTTTATTAGTTCTCTAAAATCCACACGGTCATCAGCTATATAGAAAAAAGTAGCTTTTTTGGCATCGGCTTGAATTTCTACTTCAGCCATTTTTAATTCCAATCTCAAATAACGCGCGATTGCTCTACTTCTGATAAGCATATTTGCCTCTTTCGCTTTCGTTTCAACCATTTTTTGAATGTCCTGCTCTGTAGCTCTTCTCAATATTTTTTTTATTTCAGGACTTTTTTCGTCAATGTTATTTTTCTTTAATTGCAAACGAACCAATTCTCCAGTAAGATTAACCATCCCTACATCAAAACCATTAACGCCTTCAACTGCTACCATTTCGCCTTTTCCGTAATAATGCAAGGTTGTGTTTTTGAAATAATCTTTTCTGCTGCCATTATTAAAACTAATTTCTACGACTCTGCAATTGCTTTCAGGATCACTAAAAGGCAAATTGGCTAGCCAATCATGTACGTTCATTCGATTACAACCACCACTTGAGCAATTGCCATGACTTTGACAACCACTTGGTGCTCCATCTTTGCTTGTTCCGCAACTTCCACAACCCATATATGTATATTTTACAATTATTAAATTTTGTACCTACACTTAAAATACTGCAAATCAAAAATAATTTGCAATTATGCAACCAAAATTACTGATTTGTTGCTAATAATATGATATAACTTAATGGTTAATGCATGAAACAGAATTTTGGCATTTGCATTTCGTTCGATATGGTAGATTGAATGATCCAATTCTTGGATGATTGCTTCTAACTGTGCAATGTTACACAATCGGTTAAAACGGCTTGCAAAATCCATTTCTGCAGATACTTTTTCTGTAACCTCTAACTGACTCAGCGCTTGATTTCCTCGAACCCTCAATGTCAAAGCTTGTTCTAGTAAATAAATGAAATATTGAAGAAACTGTTTTTGTTTTTCTCTGCCAATTTTAGATATTTCTTCAACCCATTTCATTTGTGCCATCGGACCAGTTTTCACAATAGTATTTAACCAGTCTCGTAAAGTAACTTCCCAATCATCTTCAACATGATTAAGTTGGTGCAATGCTTCTCTGAAATTCCCTTTTGCTAAATACGCAAACAAGCTCGATTTATTTGAATCTACATTGTATTTCAACTCCAATGCATGTTTAATTTCTTCAGTTTGCAACATCGGAAATTTAATCAATTGTGTTCTAGAAAGAATTGTAGGTAAAATCAGCTGTTCGTTTTCAGCTACAAAAATAAAAATCGTGTTTGGTGGAGGCTCTTCAATTAATTTCAACAGCTTATTCCCTTCTTTTCCTAGCAATTCCGTCATCCACATAACCAGAAACTTGTATTCTGATTCAAAACTTTTTAAACTTAAAATTCTATGAATTTCCTCACACTCTGCAGCTGTAATATTGGCTTGTTTGTTTTCAGCTTCAATATACTGCAACCAATCGTACGTATTCCCGTAAGGATTTTCTAAAATAAATGTGCGCCATTTTACAATTAAATCATTGGAAATAGTTTGTCTGTCTGATTTTATTCCACTTATCGTTGGTATGGAAAAATGAATATCAGGATGCACCAATTTTGATGCTTTCAAGCAAGAAGGACAAACACCACAAGAATCTGACAAATCAAATTCTTGAATTTCATTTTCTGAAACGTCTGAATCGTCACCAAATAATGAAACTTCTTTTTGGGGAGGAGGTGGCATTTTTCCATTTACCCGATCACAACAAATATATTGTGAAAAAGCCATTGCAGCCGACAATGCGCCGTTGCCTTCTTTTCCTAGAAACAACAAGGCATGGCTTAGCCTATTTTGATTATACATCTCAATAAGACGCTGCTTTACCTGATTTTGACCTATAATATCTTTAAACTGCACAATGCAATTTAAAATAAAATAATTCAGTAAAGGGAAAAGTTATCGACGCTTTTGAGAAATAAATATTTTATAGCTTGTCTGTAATATCCTTGCTTAAAGGAGTAGTGCTGCTTTCAAACTTAGAAATGATGATTCCATTTTCATCCAATAAAAACTTATTGAAATTCCATTTTATAGAGGCATCAAGCACGCCATTTTTTTCTTTTTGAGTGAGCCATTGATAAATCGGAGCTGTGTTTTCTCCTTTTACAGAAACTTTTGCTGCCATTGGAAAACTTACGCCATAATTTTTTGAACAAAAAGTTTTTATTTCATCATTAGTGCCAGGTTCTTGTCCGCCAAAATCATTTGAAGGAAAACCAACTATAACTAACTTGTCTTTGAATTGATTATACAATACTTCTAAATCTTTATACTGAGGTGTATAACCACATTCTGAAGCAGTATTTACGATTAATATTTTCTTTCCTTTAAACGTTGAGAAATCAATTTCTCCACCATCCAAGGCTGTTACTTTAAATGGATGGATACTTTTTGGAGATTCGATTTTCATGTCTTCTGTATTTTCCATTTTAATATTTTTATTTGAAGTTGAACCACAAGCAGTTAACATCAAGGCGATCAAAGTAATTTTAAACATAATTTTTTTATTTCTAACAACGATTAAATTAAAAAGTTCAGCAGCAAAAAAAGTTATTGCTTTTCATAACAACCCATATCTGTTGAATTACCTATTAATCTTGTTTGATTATCGAGATCATTTAAATAGGATGTATTTATTCCTTGATCCAATCCTGGTGCGAGCGGATTATTTTTTATTCTGAAATCGTAAAAATTGTTTTGTACATCCACACTATCAAAACTCGGGTCTTGATTTTTTATTGATGAAATAAAATTAACGTTTGATGGGTCTACATCAACTTTATATAAAGAATGATCAAACGTTACATCAAAAAAGGTGTTGCCCAATTTGTCAATGTAAATCTCATCCGTGTTTGTACCTCCTTCACCCCAAAAAATACAATTTATAAATTGAGCAGATAAATCTGACGAAATGGGATTTCCATTTTGAAAGATATAATTGCTAATGTTCAATGTAGGTTTGTTGTGGCTCATAAAATCATTTGAATAACCCGCTGCTGTACAATTTACAAACTGATAACTTCCACCATTAACGATTTTAATTCCTGTTCCACAATTGCTAATCAAAGAATTTTCAACAAGCAAATCGGAATGATTGCTAAAAATACCGGCGTCATAGGCATTATCAATGGTGCATTGATGAACACTCAGTTTAGGATTTGTATTTACGGAAGGATCTAAAGCAACAATAGGTTGATATGCGTTTTTTATTATGGTAAAATTCAGCAGATTATTTTTACTTGTTGTTCTAAAAATGATACCCGGCCAACTCGCAGGTAAATCGCGATAATCGGCATCCAGTCGATCTCCTGTAAAAACCACTTCATTATTTTTCACACCTTGTGTTATAAGTGTTCCATCAACCAAGATTGGCGCATTCGCATGAACATATATTTTCGTTCCTGATTCAACTGTTAATTTCGATGATTCATTTATTTGTAACCTACCAAGAATTACATACGGCAAATCATTTTGCCATGTTACATTTCCTGTAATGTTTTCATTGTTTAAAAAATGTGCGTTTTGTCCGTATGCTTGTAATTGAACAAATTTATCGTTTCCATTATAATTTATTTTGATGCTGTCGCTTATAATAAATGGGAGATTTTGTTGAGTAGGATTAATTGTAATTGCTACAAAAACATACATACTGTCGTTAGCCTCAATTTCAACATTATTTAGCTGAGTTGCATATGAACCATTAATATTTATTCTATATGCAGATTGTGGTCCGTCCATTAATTTTATTTCAGTCAAAAGCAGTTTCTGATTGTTTTGATTTATGATTTTAAACGATTTTGTAATTGAACCAATTGATGTAAAAACCGTATCGAATTTAATGCTGTCGGATGAAACAAATAAACTTGCATCAGATGAGGTAATGAAGTTTTCTTTATTGCAAGATGTTATAAAAAAAATGAAGCAAAATCCAAGTGGAAACAGTAAACATAATTTTCGTTTCATGTGTTAACTTAATTACTATTGATAGTTGAGTGACATTACAAATATAGTTTTAATGATTAAAGAATGTAAAGAATCCTTAATCACTTGCGTGCGCTAAAACAGCAATACTTAACGAAGTATTTTCAATAGATAAAATGGCATTGCTACAAGCTTCCAAAGTAGCTCCTGTAGTTATTACATCATCAACCAACAAAATATTTTTACCAATAATCCTTGATTGTTTTTGGATTATAAATGTTCCATCTACATTCGTCCATCTTTCTACACGCTGTTTATTTGTTTGTGTGGTTGTGGTTTTTGAACGAACAACTATGTCATTTAATAATGGGACATTTATTTTTTGAGATATGCCTTTTGCTAAAATTTCAGCTTGGTTATACCCTCTTTTTCTTTGTTTATCTGGATGCATGGGCAATGGAATGATTGCATCAATATTTTTGAAACGCCCACTATTTAAAAGTTGACCGCCCATTAATTTCCCCAAATAAATTCCAATTTCTTGATTGCCTTTATATTTTAATTGATGAATCAGTTGCTGTATAATTTGTCCTTTTGAAAAATAAAAAATACTACAGGCGGATTGTATTTTTGCCCTTCCATAAAATATATGTTCGATTTGATTATCTGGTATTTTGGCAAAATCAGTATGGGGCAATTGTTGCATACAATTAAAACAAATCAGTTGAAGTTTACCGTGCAAATCATCTCCGCAACCAGCGCAAACATGCGGATAAAAAAGCTGTAACGCATCTTCTAAAATATTGGATAGGGGTTTCATAGAAAAGAATTAAAACAACAACTGATATAATTCTTCAACTTTTCCGAGGGCAATGATTTCTATTTTAGACTTAAGTTTATCTAGCGATTTTGCGTTGTATTTGCTGACAACTATTTTCTCAAAACCTAATTTCTCCGCTTCGGCAATTCTTTGTTCAACTCTATTTACTGCTCTTATTTCTCCGCTAAGTCCGACTTCTCCTGCAAAACAAATATGTTGAGGTAAAGCCACATCTTCATAACTACTCAATAATGCAGAAATAATGGCTAAATCGATTGAAGGATCTTCTGCTTTTATGCCGCCAGCAATATTTATAAACACATCTTTAACCCCGAAATGAAAACCGCCTCTTTTTTCTAAAACAGCCAATAACAATTGAAGTCTTCTCAAATCAAAACCGCTTACTGTTCTTTGAGGAGTACCATAAACACTTTGGGTAACAAGCGCTTGTGCTTCTATTAGCATTGGACGCATACCTTCAATAGTGGCTGCAATGGCAATACCACTCAATTGATCTTCTTTATTGGTAATTAAAATTTCACTTGGGTTGCTTACTGCGCGCATACCTTGACCCGTCATTTCATAAATACCCAATTCGGCAGTAGAACCAAATCTATTTTTTAAGGTTCGAAGAATGCGATATGCATAATGTCGATCGCCTTCAAATTGAAGAACGGTATCCACCATATGTTCTAAAATTTTTGGACCAGCAATATTACCATCCTTTGTGATGTGTCCAATTAAAAAAACAGGCGTATTGGTTTCTTTGGCAAATCGTTGAAATTCGGCAGCGCATTCTCGAATCTGACTAATGCTACCAGGTGATGATTCTACAAATGGAGATTGTAATGTTTGAATGGAGTCAACAATGATTAATTGTGGCTTTAATTTTTTTATCTCTTTAAAAATACTTTGTGTATCCGTTTCTGTCAACAAATAAAATTGATCATTTGAAATGCCAACACGATCTGCGCGCATTTTAATTTGCTGCTCACTTTCTTCACCACTAATATAAAGTGTGGTTATGTTTTTTATTTGCAAACCATTTTGCAAAAATAAAGTTGATTTACCAATTCCAGGTTCGCCTGCAACAAGTACGATGCTTCCTAGCACTATACCACCACCAAGGACACGATTTAATTCTGGATCAGATGTAATGATTCTTTTTTCTTCGGCACTTACAACATCATTAATGGCAATCGTTTTTAATTTTGAAATACCATTATATTCTTTCCACTCGTCTTTATTATTTTTTTCTGTTCCCTTAACAATAACTTCCTCAACAAAAGTATTCCATTGTGTACATGATGGACATTTGCCCAACCACTTTGCACTTTCATAACCACATTGCTGACAAAAAAAAGATGATTTAGTTTTACTCATGCGGTAAATGTAAATGCAAAATTGCTAAAGAAAAAAAACTGAATTTATTTTAATAAAAAAAGAACGCGCAGAAAAAAGAAAATTCTATAAAAGTAAAAGGGTCAGCATTTCTGCTAACCCTAATACTTACTAACCCATTAAATTCTATTGCTAAATTACAAATTGCCCCTGCAAAAAAAAATCTTTTTTTAAAAATGTGAATAAGTTTATGCAGCAATAATTTAAACATTATAAAATAAAATATTGATAAAATAATAATTATCAACACATTAATACTCAAATAAAAAAAATAAACCCATTTCATAAAAATTTATTTTACATTTTAATAGAAAAATTAATTTAGTTTATATTGCAAACTAATTTACAATTTGAATAAAAATTAATTTTGCATTTTTAGACATATTTAGCACGTTTATTTTAAAAACAAACCATTATTTCACTTTTTTTAAAAAAACAAAGCCATTTTAAAGGGAAATTGTTGGAATAATAACATCAATACTGCGGATTTGACATATGTGGATTTTTACAAATGGGATTTCCTGGAGTTTTAAAACCGTTTGAAAATTTAAAACCCAATTGATGTAGATAAAAAAATTGTTGAAGCATTTATTTTAATAACCATGAATAAAAATCTTGAACCATTATTTCTTTCTCAGTCTAGACTTTCCATTATTGGTTTTTTATACAAATCAAATGAGCTTGAATTTACTCAACTAAAAGAAAGCTTAAAATTAACTGCTGGAAATTTGAGTACTCAAATCCAAAAATTGAAAAAAGTTGGTTTCTTGGAAATTGAAAAAAAATTCAAAGGAAATTATCCGCAGACCATTTGTAGAATTACGCCCAAAGGAATTATTGCGTTTGAAGATTTTGTTACAAACATGAATCAGTTTACCAATTCAGTTTTAATAACAACAATTGAAAATGCAGAACCAAAACCAAAACAACCCTAATTTTTTCGAATCAAATCTTAAGAGCAAACCCGTTTAAATAAAACTTTATTGCTTTTGTGGTGTTATAACTTTTTATGAATACAATTCTTGAAATAAATCATCTCTCAAAAAAATACAAAGATATAACTGCTGTGGATGATTTATCATTCTCCGTAAATAGTGGCGATGTATATGGTTTTTTAGGACAAAATGGTGCTGGCAAATCTACAACCATCAGAATGATGCTTACTTTGATTGAACCTACATCAGGTGAGATAAAAATATTTGGCAAATTACTTCATGAAAACAGACACGAAATATTGTCGAAAATTGGCGCTGTTATTGAACGCCCTGATTTATACAAATACTTAACGGCTTACGAAAATTTAAAATTGTTTGCCAAAATGAGCAACGTGCATGTTACGCATAAATTATTGATGGATCAACTTGATATGGTTGGGCTTGCAGATAGAAGTGAGAGTAAGGTAAAAACTTATAGTCAAGGGATGAAACAAAGGTTGGGGATAGGCATTGCATTGGTGCACAATCCTGATTTGATTATATTAGATGAACCTACAAATGGTTTAGATCCTCTAGGAATTGCAGACATTAGAAATTTAATTTTAAAACTAAGCACCGAAATGGGAAAAACGGTTGTTGTTTCTTCTCATCTTCTAAGTGAAATAGAATTGATTGCAAACAGAATGATTGTAATTCACAAAGGAAAAAAAATTGTAGAAGGTTTTGTAAAGGATTTGCTCGACCCATCAAAAACATTGGTTGAAATTGAAACAACAGATAATGAATTTGCAAAGTCTGTTTTAAAAAATTCGGCATTTGCACCAATGATTGTTGACAACAACGATAAACTTCATTTGACTATGAACAAAACTGAAATTTCTACATTAATAAAAATTATGGTGGAATCAAATGTTCAAATTATTGCAGTTACACCAAGGCATTCGCTAGAAGATTATTTTTTGAACTTAACAAAAACAGCATAATATGTGGCATCTGCTTCAAATAGAATTGTTTAAAATTTCCAAGCGTCCGCGTACCTATATTGCATTTGCAGCCATTGCAGCCATTGTACTTATATTTCAATTTGCATTTAAAGCAGATGGAGAAAGTTATATGAATTTAATGATGCAAAATATTCAGGATAATTTTGAGTTAGACAAATCAAAAGCCATCAATGGATATTTCATGTGTTATATTATATTAAACACATTGCTCGTTCAGGTTCCAATATTAGTCGCATTAATTGCAGGTGATGCCATTTCTGGAGAAGCGAACATGGGGACTTTAAGGTTATTGTTGACCAAACCCATAAGTCGCACACAATTGTTGTTGGTTAAATTTTTTGCCTCATTTATTTTTACGGTTGTATTGTTAATTTGGATGGCAATGATTGCGCTTTTTTTGAGTATGGCCATTTTCGGCGTGGACGATATGCTCATTTTCAGGGCAAAAGGTGAAGAGTCGCAAATTTTACAAATCACCAAAGACGATATCTTATGGAGATATTTTGCCGCTTTTGGTTATGCAGCCATTGCACTTACGGTGATTGCAGCGCTTTCTATTTTACTTTCTGTTTTTGCAGAAAATTCAATCGGGCCAATAGTTGCCACCGTTTGTATCGTAATTTTCTTTACCATCGTTTCTAATTTAAATGTGCCTATAATTGATAAAAATGTAAAACCATATTTATTCACTTCTTATTTAGTAGGGTGGAAAGGATTTTTTTACATTGGCATTAATGATGATGGGCAACCCATAAAAGGCAGTATTGAAAATTGGGGCGCCATCAGAAAAAGCTTAAGTATATTATTGGCACATATTGCTTTGTTTTTAGGCATTGCCATTGCTGCTTTTAGAAAAAAAGACATTTTATCTTAAAAAAAATTACCGATGATTAAAACATTGATTTCAACTTTAATGCTCACAATAATAATTCCTGTATGTGTTGCGGCTCAAGATATTAAGCAAATTGTATCTCAAGTAAAAAAGAAAATCGAATTGGTTTCAGATTATGAAGCATCTGGAAAAATGAAAACAAATGTTGCGTTTCTTAAAATCCCAGTTGCCAATGTAAAAATGTATTTTAAGCGTCCAAACAAACTCAAATTAAAAAGTGAAAAAGGCGTTTCATTTGTTCCAAAAGGTGCGATGAGTTTAAACATGAATAACTTATTTGCAGAAAATAATTATACCATTATAGATGCAGGCACTGAAAAAATTGGAAACAATACAGTAAGAGTAGCAAGGCTGCTTCCTAATGACGATAATAGCGACATCGTTCTTTCTACGCTTTATATCGACCCCATTAATTTGGTTATTGTAAAAAGTAAAACCACCACAAGAGAAAGTGGAACGTATGAACTTGAAATGGTGTACAAGAATTATTTAAAATACGGATTGCCAGACAGAATCCTTTTCTCTTTTAATACCAAAGATTACAAATTGCCTAAAGGAATTACGTTTGATTTTGATGATGGAGCAGAAACTAAAAAAGTATCCACTGATATGAAAAACAAAAAAGGACAGGCAGAAATAACCATTAGCAGTTACATCATCAACAAAGGAATTGCGGATGTTTTATTTAATTAAAAAAGAGCTGTAATTAATCTTCTAAGATTTTCTCATCCACAGCATTAGCCAAAACATTCTTACTCAATTTTCTCAAAGGATTAGCACGTTGTGTGTCGTATTCTCTTCTACTGTGAATGATGTCGATGCAACTAAATAGTGCTTGGCGCATAGATGTTTCGTCTGCAATGCCTTTACCTGCAATATCAAAAGCAGTTCCATGGTCTGGAGAAGTTCTTACACCAGCTAAGCCAGCTGTAAAGTTTACACCTTCTCCCAAAGAAAGTGATTTAAATGGAATCAAACCTTGATCGTGATAAAGTGCAAGTACAGCATCAAATTTTTCATACTGACCTCTTGCGAAAAATGCATCTGCGCTATAAGGACCAAAGCAGAAAATATCTTTTGTTTTAGCCAATTGAATAGCGGGTTTTATAATTTCAATTTCTTCTTTACCGATTAACCCTTCATCGCCAGCATGTGGATTTAAACCCAATATGGCAATTTTAGGTTTTACGATATTAAAATCTCTTTTCAACGATTGATTGATGAGATTAAGTTTGCTAAGGATTTTTTCTTTGGTAATTACCTGAGCAACATCTTTTACAGGCAGATGTTCTGTAAGCAAACCAATCTTCATATTTTCTGCAACCATCAACATCACTACATCTTGAACCCCAAATAGTTTTTGTAAATAAGGTGTATGTCCGGTGTAGTTGAAAGTGTCAGACTGAATATTTTTTTTATGAATAGGTGCTGTAACCAAACCATCAATTTTCCCAGCTTTCAAAGCTTCTGCTGCAACCGAAAGACTTAAAATTGCATACTTTCCGCCGGTATCGTTCATTTCTCCTGGCGTAATGGCAACATCCTCTTCCCATACATGAAATACGTTAACCTGCTTAGGATTTATTTTTGTAGAATCTTTGATAATCGAGAAGTTGATGTTTACATCAGCTAATGATTTTCTGTAAAAATTAATGGCTTTATTATTTCCAAAAATTACCGGCGTGCAAATGTCAAGTATCCGATTATCGTTTAATACTTTAATGATTAATTCGATTCCAATTCCGTTGATATCACCACAACTGAATCCAATAATTGGCTTTTGATCTGCTATTACACTCATGCGCTTTATAAATTGAGCGGTAAAAATACGAAAAAAGGTTTGTTGTTTGGCGTTTATTGTTTGGTGTTTGGCGTTTGTAATTTGGCGTTTATTGTTAGGGTTTGGAACATACTTCCAACCATTAAACCATTAAACTAATAAACCAGCGGAGCGTTTTAAACATTTAATCATTAAACCAGCGTAGCGTTTTAAACCTTTATCTTTGCCCTGATGTACACGATAAAAAAATCACTGGGACAGCATTTTTTAAAGGACACCCCAACTTTAGAGAAAATAATGGCGGCTTTAGCAACGCATCCTTTTACAAACTTGTTAGAGGTTGGTCCGGGAGCGGGTGCTTTAACGCAGTATTTAATTAAATTAGAGGGCATCAATTTCAAAGCGGTTGAATTAGATGACGAGAAAATCGCTTACTTAAAAAACAAATACCCTGTTTTATCTGATAAAATAATTGCTGCTGATTTTTTGGAAACGGCAATCCCATTTGAAGAACCTTTTACTGTTATTGGAAACTTCCCTTATAATATTTCTACTCAAATCTTGTTTAAAATCATAGACTGGAAAGACCAGGTTCCTGTTGTAATAGGCATGTTTCAAAAAGAAGTGGCTCAACGCGCAGCTTCTGCACCTGGCTCTAAAGTTTATGGTGTATTGAGTGCATTAATTCAGGCATTTTATGATGTAGAATATTTATTTGATGTAGCACCCGAATGT